>NZ_JBYCKY010000839.1:0-8489 GCF_057473605.1 Mycobacterium sp. TH-M82
CACACCGCTACCCAACACCGCGGGCTGCCGCAGCGCCGCCGAGGCGGTGCTGACCGCGCAGCTGGCCCGGGAGGCGCTGGGCACCGAGTGGGTCAAGCTGGAGGTGATCGGCGACGAACGAACCCTGCTCCCGGATGCTGTCGAATTGGTGCGAGCCGCCGAGCAGTTGGTGGACGACGGATTCGTGGTGCTGCCGTACACCAACGACGACCCGGTGTTGGCTCGGCGGCTCCAGGACGCCGGCTGTGCGGCGGTGATGCCGCTCGGTTCCCCCATCGGAACTGGTTTGGGGATCGCCAACCCGCACAACATCGAGGTCATCGTCGAGGCGGCCGGCGTTCCGATCGTGCTGGACGCCGGCATCGGCACCGCCAGCGACGCGGCGCTGGCGATGGAGCTGGGTTGCGACGCGGTGCTACTGGCCACCGCGGTGACCCGGGCCGCCGACCCGCCGGCGATGGCCGCGGCGATGGCGGCAGCCGTCACCGCCGGATACCTGGCGCGGCGCGCCGGACGGATCCCAAAGCGGTTCTGGGCGCAGGCATCCAGCCCGGCGGTGTAGCCGGCCGTTGGGTGGGCTGGCCCGGCGCGGCTATCAATATGCACAGCTCAGTCGGTAGTATGTATGCATGCCGGTGAAGAGGACAACGATCGAGTTGGACCAGGATTTGGTGCGGGCCGCCCAGGCCGTCACCGGTGAGACGCTGCGGGCGACCGTGGAGCGGGGGCTGCATCAGCTGGTAGCCGCCGCCGAAGAGCGGGCCGGTGCGCGCCGTCGACGCATCGCCGACCACTTCGCACATGCCGGTGCCGAGGTGGATGTCGACGTGCTGCTCTCCGATCAGGCGTGGCGATGACCGTCTGGATTCTCGACAAGAGCGCACACGTACGGCTCGTCGCGGGCGCCTCAATGCCGGCGGGCATCGACGTCGGGGACCTGGCGATGTGTGACATGGGTGAACTCGAGTGGTTGTATTCGGCACGGTCGGCCACCGACTACGACAACCAATACGAGTCGCTGCGTCGGGCGTACCCGATCCTCGCCGCACCGGCCGACATCTTCGCCCGAGTGCGTCACCTTCAGCGGGACCTGGCTCACCATCGCGGTATGTGGCATCGAACGGCGCTACCGGATTTATTCATCGCCGAAACCGCCATCCAGCACCGGGCCGGCGTCTTACATCAAGATCGCGCCTACGGTCGAATTGCCGAGGTGCGGCCTGGCTTTCAAACCCGGGAACTCACCGCATCGCAGTAGAACCGGTGGTGCTGTCGTGAATCGGTCGCTCAACCGGGCCAACGACGCTACAAACCGCCGCAGTGCCGCCCCTGACGGGTGCCGGCGCGGTCAGCGGCTAACGTAGTCGCGGTGAACCGCAAGATACTCGCCGTCGTCTTGGCCGTCGCGCTGCTCGGCGGCGGGTGCAGCCGCGCAGCGCAGAGTTGCGAACCGCAGAACGCCGCGGCGGCGGCCGCGTTCGCCAACCAACTGCGCGGCAAGGTCGGCGCCGACGCGATGATGGCGCACCTGCAAAAGCTGCAGGACATCGCCGACGCCAACGGCGACACCCGCGCTGTGGGCACCCCCGGCTACGAAGCCAGCGTCGACTACGTGGCCAACACGTTGCGAGATCACGGCTTCGACGTGAAAACTCCGGAGTTCACCGCGCGAGTGTTCAAAGCCGAAAAGGGGTCGGTGAGCATCGACGCCTTGACCCTGGAGGCTCGCGCGCTGATGTACAGCCTCGGCACCGGCCCGGGCGGGGTCAGCGGCCCGCTGGTGGCCGCGCCGGCCGACGACAGCCCGGGCTGCAGCACCTCGGACTACGACGGACTGCCGGTGCAGGGTGCGGTGGTGCTGGTGGACCGCGGCACCTGCCCGTTCAAAGACAAGGAGGCCGTTGTTGTCGAACGTGGTGCGGCGGCACTGATCGTTACCGACAACGTCGACGAGGAGAGGATGGGCGGCTCACTGGGGGAGATGACTGAGGTCAAGATCCCGGTGGTGAGCGTGACCAAGTCCGACGGAGCGGTGCTGCGCGCCAAACACGGCAGCGCCACGGTCAAGCTCGACGCGCACACCGACAACATTCCGTCCCGCAACGTCATCGCGCAGACCAAGACCGGCTCGACGGAGAACGTGGTGATGATAGGTGCCCACCTGGACAGCGTCCCGGAGGGGCCGGGCATCAACGACAACGGCTCCGGCGTGGCTGCTTTGCTAGAAACCGCGCTGCAGCTGGGGAACGCACCGCAGGTGGCCAATGCGGTTCGGTTCGGTTTCTGGGGCGCCGAGGAGCAGGGCCTGATCGGATCGATGAAGTATATCGAGTCACTGGATGTCAACGCGCTCACCGACATCGCGTTGTACATGAACTTTGACATGCTCGGCTCCCCCAACCCCGGTTACTTCACCTACGACGGGGACCTGTCGCTGGAGGTGGACAAACGTGGCCAGCCGGTGGTGCCGGAAGGCTCCGCAGGCATCGAACGCACGCTGGTCGCCTATCTGAAGTCGGCCGGCAAGACCGCGCAGGATACCGCCTTCGACGGTCGCTCGGACTACGACGGGTTCACCCTGGCGGGCGTCCCGGCGGGCGGATTGTTCTCCGGTGCGGAGGCCAAGAAGTCCGCCGAGGAGGCAAAACTGTGGGGCGGCACCGCAGATGAGCCGTTCGACCCGAACTACCACAAGAAGAGCGACACCATCGAGCACGTCGACCGCGCCGAGTTGGGTATCAACGGCGCCGGCGTCGCCTACGCGGCCGGACTGTACGCCCAGGATCTCAGCGGCCGCAACGGTGTTCCGGTCCGCGAGGACCGCACCCGGCACGTGGTCAGCAGGCCGTGATCCGGCTCACCGAGGTCAGCGCGGTACTGCTGGCGGCGGCCGGGCTGCTGGCGGGTTGCTCGGCGGGGCCGCCGTCCCAGTCGTCGCAGCCCGGAGCGTCGGAACACCTGGCCGACCGGCTGGCCGGCCAGGTGACCGTGGACGCGATGTTCACCCATCTGCGTGCCCTGGGCGACATCGCCAACGCCAACAACGCAAATCGTGCCGACGGTACCACGGGCTTTGATGCCAGCGTCGGTTATGTGTCGAAAGTACTGCGCGGCAAGGGCTTCGACGTGACCACACCGCAGGTCACCCGGTTGGTCACCACATCGCCGGGGAAGCCCACGCTGACCGTGGGCGGCGTCAATTACCCGGTCGACCAGGCCTCCCTGCTGATGCGCACCCCGCCGGGCGGGGTAACCGGCCCGGTGGTCCGGCCGGTCGAACCGGCCGGCTGTGCTGCCGGCGACTACCCGGCCGGCACACCCGGGGGCGCGATCGTCGTCACCGACGACACAGGCTGCTCGGTGGTCGACAAACAGAACGCCGTCTTGGCCCGGGGGGCGGCGGCGCTGATCGTGGTCAGCCCGCCGAGCAAGACCGGCGCCCCGCCGGGGTTGTTTCCACCCGGTTACTACGACCAGTTGATGCTGCCGGTTGCGATGGTGGGGCGCGACGGCGACACCGCGCTGCGCCGCGCCAAAGCACCGGTCAAGCTCGTCCTTGACGAGACGACAGTCAAGAACACCTCACGAAACGTGCTGGCGCAGACCAAGACCGGCTCCACGCACGACGTGGTGATGGTGGGCGCGCACCTGGACAGCGCGCTCGCCAGTCCCGGCATCAACGACGACGGGTCCGGGGTGGCGGCGGTGCTGGAAACCGCGTTGCAGCTGGGGGCGTCACCGCCGGTGACCAACGCGGTGCGGTTCGCGTTCTGGGGTGGCGAAGAGCAGGGGCTGGGTGGCTCCAGCGATTACGTGTTCGGATTGGACCGCGGCCAACTCAACGACATCGCGCTGTATCTGAATTTCGACATGCTCGGTTCGCCGAACGCCGGTTTCTTCACCTACGACGGCGACCAGTCTGCTTCGCCCAGCCGGGATGTAGCGCCCGACGAGGTGCCGGCCGGGTCGGCCGGTATCGAACGCATCCTGGCCGGCTATCTCAACCTGGCCGGCAGGCGCCCGGCCGACATGCCGCTGAGCGCCGGCACCAACTACAGCCCGTTTCTGGTTGGCGGAGTACCGATCGGCGGTATGACCACCGGCGCTTCCCAGCAGAAGTCCAACACGCAGGCCCGGCTGTGGGGCGGCACGCCCGGTGCCCCATTCGACCCGAACTACCACGGCGCCCGCGACACCGTCGACAACATCAACTCCGATGCGTTGGGCGTCATGGGCTCCGGGGTGGCTTTTGCGGTGGGCAGCTACGCAGCAACCATCGGCGGCGTCAACGGTGTCGCACCGCACGACAAGCGCCACCGGGCACCGCTGGGGCAGTAGCCGCGGTGACCACGGCCCGACCATCCCCGGCGTACCAGAGGTGCTCGGCGATGAATGTCCGGTGAACTTTCAGCTGGTGATCGCAGCTGACGCCACCTCGGCGTGACAGGCCTGGCAGACTTGGGACAGGGCCGACAGTGTGGCGGCGAAGACCAGTCGTTACGTGACGGCCCGAGGCCTGCGGATGAATGTTCCTACGCTCGAGTGGTCGATCACCCTGGTCGCAACGACTGGAGTGTTGTTGTTCGACCTGCTGGTAATCGGCCGTCGGCCGCACGAGCCCACGGTGCGTGAGTGCATGGTCGCGCTGTCGGTCTATGTCGGGATGGCGGTGGCCTTCGGGACCTGGATCTGGTCGGCCTACGGCGAAGCAAACGGTCAGCGCTTCTTCGCGGGATGGCTCACGGAGTACAGCCTGTCCGTCGACAACCTGTTCGTGTTCCTGATCATCATGACGAGCTTCAAGGTGCCGAAAGCCTATCAGCAGGAAGCGCTGATGGTCGGGATAGTGTTGGCGCTGGTGTTTCGTGGCGTGCTCATCGCGCTCGGCGCGGTGGCCATCGACCGGTTCTCGTGGACCTTCTACATCTTCGGTGGATTCCTGGTGTGGGTTGCCGTCAACCTGTTTCGCGATACCGAGCGCGCAAACGACACTGAGAACATGATGGTGCGGTTAGCTCGGCGCTATCTGAACACCACCAACACCTGGGACGGCCTCAAGTTCTACGTCAAAGGCGGTGGCATACGGTTGATGACGCCGATGTTCCTGGTCATCCTCGCACTGGGCACCACCGACTTGGTTTTCGCGCTGGATTCCATACCGGCAATCTACGGACTCACCCAGGCGCCGTACTTGGTGTTCGTCACCAACGTGTTTGCGTTGATGGGCCTGCGGCAGTTGTACTTCCTCTTCGGCAACTTGCTCCACCGGTTGGTGTATCTGTCGAAAGGACTCGCGGTCATCTTGGTGTTTATCGGGGCCGAAATGATCGTTGCCGCGTTGCGTGAGAACGAGTTGTCGTTCATCAACGGTGGCAAGCCGTTTGAGCTGCCCGAGGCCCCGGTCTCACTCAGTCTCGGCGTCATCGCGGCGACCCTGGTCCTCACGACGGTGCTCAGTCTCCACAAAACCCGTGCGCTGGACGCCCGCCAACCCGAGCGCTGCGGTCAGGCGATCCGGTAGTCGCTCAGCGCGAACCGCGAACCGTCCCGCACCGCATTGCGCACCGACGTGGGGCGCAGCAGGGTCGCCTCCCCGCTGTGGTTGAAGTAGTACGACCGTGACGTGGCGCAATCGCCGGCATAGAACACCGAGCTGTCGAGGTGGCGCGTCATCCGGTCCAAGAATCTTGCGTTGGCCTCTTCGGTGACCTCGAACGTGGTTGCGCCCCTCCGCTTTACCTCGCCGAGCAGCCGATCCATGTGCCGCATCTGGTATTCCATGGTGTTGAAGAACGACAGCCCGGAGAACGCGTACGGGCTAGCCAGGCTCAGGTAGTTGGGGAACAGCGGCATCGACATACCCTGATACGCCTGGAACCTGTTCTCCCGCCACCACTTTCCGAGGTTCCGTCCTTGGCGGCCGATGATCTCGATGGCGGGGAAGTTGGCATCCCACAGGTCGAAGCCGGTGGCCAGCACCAGCGTGTCGATGACGGTCTTGTTCCCGTCGACGGTGACGATGCCGTCCGGCTCGATGCGGTCGATCCCGGCGGTCTCCAGGTGCACATGTGGCTTGGTGAAGCTGCGGTAGTAATCGTTGGACCAGCTGGGCCGCTTGCACCCAATGTCGTAATCGGGGGTGAGCCTGGCCCGCAGTTCCTTCTCGCGGACCTGCACGAACCGGTGGATCTTGCACAGGTCCATCGCGCCGATCGACAGCCGCCGGAAGTAGCGGTAATTCAGCACGCCGGTGAACGTCATGAACTCGAGCAGGTTGTCGGTCACCCAACGCAGGGCGCGTTGGGAGAGCGGCACCCGGGCGAAGAGCCGCTGTAGGGCGGGTGAGATCCGGAAGTCGAGCTTGGGCGCCACCCAGATGGCGGTGCGCTGGTAGACGGTCAGGTCGGCGACCGTCTTGGCCAGCTCGGGGATCAGCTGAATCGCGGTGGCCCCGGTGCCGATCAGCCCGACCCGGCGGCCGGCGAAGTCGTAGCCCTCGTCCCAGGCCGTGGTGTGGATGAGCTTGCCGGCAAAGCCGGCGATTCCGGGGATGTCCGGGGTGTGCGGCTGTGACAGGAAGCCGGTGGCGGTGATCAGGTAGCGGGTGTTGAGTGTGTCACCGTCGGACAGCGTGACCCGCCAGTGTTGCTCTTCGGTGTCCCAGCGGGCGCCCTCGACGGTCGTGTTGAACCGCATGTACCGGCGCACGTCGTACTTGCCGGCGACGTGGTCGGCGTAACGCTTGAGTTCCGGGCCGGTCGCGAACAGCCGCGACCAGTACGGGTTGGGCTCGAACCAGTACGAATAGGTGGGTGACGGGATGTCGACGGCCAGGCCCGGGTAGCGGTTGACGTGCCAGGTTCCGCCCAGGTCGTCCTCCCGGTCCAGGATCGCGATGTCGTCGAACCCGAGCCGCTTGAGCGCGATGGCGGCGCCCATGCCGCCGAAGCCCGCCCCGACGATGACGACCTCGACCTGCTGGCTCATAGCACGACCGTACCAACCTGGCCAGTAGGCTGGTCACGATCGTAGAGATGGAGGCAGCCATGACCGACTCCCATGCCGAAGCCAGTGACACCGACCTCGCCGAGCAGGCTCTGCCGGCCGACGGGGGCTTTGAGGACGACGAGGCCGAGGTGTTCAGCGAAGACGTCGCCGTAGACGCGGAGGCCGACACCGCCGATCTGCTCGAGCAGCAGCACAGTGTTCCATCCCCCGACGACGACTACGACCGCTGACGTCGCGGCGGCCGCGGCATGGACACCACAAACGGCGACGAGGCGCTAACCGCGCGGCGGCGGAGCCGGCGCGGCATGTCCGTTTGTGCGGCGGGCATCGCGCTGGCCGGGCTGGCCGGGCTGGCCGGTGCCGCACCGCATTCCGGCACTGGTGCGCTGACTGCGGTGTCGTTGACGACGTCGGAGAGCTCGTGGCAGCCGGCGTTCGACGACCTCGTGAACGCCATGCAACAGGCGGTGGCGCACGACGCAGCCCTGCCGTATGCGCCACCGGGCAGTGACGACGTGCTGACGACGATGCTGCAGAACACCAACTACGAACTGCTGATGAGCGGGCTCTCCCGAGTCACCGAGCTGTTCAACGGGGTCTTCTTCCAGTCGCCCGAGGCGGTGGCCGGCGACGCTGCCGACTCTCGCCAGTACTTCGATTTCTTCACGCCCGACATCTACTACCACGTCACCGCCGGCCTGGCCCCCGGCGCGACCTACGTACTCACCGGCACCCTGGGCGGGGCGACCGAGAATTTATCGGTCAGCACCGAGGCGATCACCGCCCTGACCGCCCAGACCAAGCAGAGCATCGAGCTCGGTCACGGTCTGACCGTCAACCCCGACGGCACGTTCACCGTCTACATCGGTCCCGACGAGCCTGCCGGCGCCGTGAACGACATCAATGACACCGACGCCACCGAAAGCGGCGATGCCTCCCTGCTGGTCCGCGACATGCTGGGCAACTGGGCCAAGGGTCCCGCCGACATCAGCATCCACTGCGTCTCCGACTGCCCCGCCTTCTTCTCCATTCCCAGCTCGGGGTTCTTCCCCGGCGGCGATCCAACCGCTGCCGTGGCGGACGCGCTGACGGGGGCGGGCGGTGCCAAAATCGACTCGGCCGACTCAGTGTTGAACCTGCTGCTGAGTGCGTTCAGCACGATCGTCGGGCCGTTCAACCAGATGAGTATCACCAACAACGAAGCTGCCGGGATCCTCGAGCCCACCAACACCATGAGCGACCTGGCGCCGGAGACGGGTTTCGGCGCGGGCCTGAAGAGCGCCGCGGTCTCCGCGGGGAACTTCGACCTGCAGCCTGGGCAGGCGCTGATCGTGAAAGTGCCCGACGTGCCGGCCGCCTACAGCGGGATCGAGCTGATGAACGCCTTCGGCGGGGGGCTGCCCTCCACCCTGGCGCAGACCACGCTGAACAACACCACCGCGTTCCACGACCCGGACGGCTACACCTACTACGTGGTCAGC
>NZ_JBYCKY010000840.1:0-2338 GCF_057473605.1 Mycobacterium sp. TH-M82
GCCAGCCCAAGCTGGTCACCGACGCCCACTGGGAACTCATCGACGCCTACGAGCGTGCCGCCGGTGAACCGCGCGGGCGTCCACGCGTCAAATTGCCGGAGCTCGCGCAGCTCCTGCGCATCGCCCACGGCTAGGACGGCGCCGCAGCCGTTCTCGGGCGTGCGCAACCGCCTCTCTCACCGCGACTCGGGCATTGGATGCGGGACTCTCCGAGCCACCCCCATGCGGAGGCCACCCTTGTCAGCGGGTGGGGTTTCGTCCGCGTTGGCGCAAGCTCGGTCAACTGCATCATGCAGATTTCACGTGATCAACGCAAAAAATTCACGCGTCTCGCAAGTGATACTCACGCGGTCTTGCGATCCTCACGGCGTCGCGTTCAAGAACGGCATCGCGTTGAAGAACGGCTTCGCAATGAAGAACTGGCCTTATGACGCTGTAGTTCGTTCGTATCGGCGATCGATCTGGGTGATAGAGAAAATGGCGATCGCGACGGAGACAACGGGGCCGCGGAAACGGCCGAGGGCCAGCGAGGGTCTGGCGTTCTCGGCGCGGCCCAAGGCCGCGCACGCAGCCGGTTGTTCGCGGTGCCGAAGCACTGCCCGGGCTTGACGGCGGTTGCGGGATTAGGCGGTGGCGCACCCTGGATGTTGGGACCACGAAGGCCTGTCCGCGGGCCGCGGCGCCGCGAGTGGAATTCCCCGACTATGTGGGCGGTCGTTGTCTAGCACGCATCGCGGCTCCCGCTTTGCGGTGAACTCATACACCGATGTGAGGTCACGTTGCCGCACACTGCGCTGAATCGCAATCCATCACCACATGGGTTGTCCTACGGCGTTTTTGCGACACCATTTGGTGCACCAGTCGGGCGCGGACCGCCGAGGGCGGCCAGCCTCAACCACGACGGCCGGGATTGATCCGGCGGCTGCCGAAGACTCAAGGCTTGATCCGCGTGTCAAGTCCGCCTATTTGCCGACCAAAACAACCAATTGCTCAAAGGGACGAGAATGTTGACAGATTTCGCGATGTTTCCGCCGGAGGTCAACTCCGGCCTGATGTACAGCGGCCCGGGGGCAGGCTCGCTGACGGCCGCTGCGGTGGCCTGGGATCAGTTATCTGCTGAATTGCATTCCAGCGCTGAGAATTGCCGATCGATGGTCTCGCTCCTGACCAGCTTGCATTGGCGGGGTCCGGTGTCGGAGTCGATGGCGGCCGCAGTCACCCCCTACGTGGAATGGTTGACCACCAGCGCCGCACGGGCAAGCCAAACATCCGCGCAGGCCTGGGCTGCGGTGGCAGCATTCGAGCAGGCGCGGGCGAGCACAGTGCCCCCGCCAGCGGTCGCGGCCAACCGCACGCAGTTGGCGTCGCTCGTAGCGACGAACTTCTTCGGCCAAAACACCCCGGCGATCATGGCCACCGAGGCCGCCTACGCCCAGATGTGGGCCCAAGACGCCGCCGCGATGTACGGCTACGCCGCCGCCTCGGCGACGGCGGCGAAGTTGGCGCCGTTCACCTCCCCGCAATCGCCTGTCGACCCGGCCGGATTGTCCGCTCAGCCCATGGCGACCGCCCAAGCCGCCGCCAACGCAGCGACAACGACGCCCGTGGCGGCCGCTGGCGGCATCATCCCCGGCGGCATCCTGGTGCCCGAAGACTTCACTGTCCTGGACGGCTTGTTCGCCATCTTCGACGGGATGTCAGTTTCCCGTAACGGAGTCGCGCTGGTCAACGGGGCCCTCGGGAACCAAAAGATGATCGCCGATTTCACCAAAGAAGCGACTATGACGTCGGAATCTTCGCCGATCACGCTCGCCGCGGGGCTCAACTCGGTGAACATGGTCAGTGAGGCGTCCAGGGGCGGGCTGTCGGCCGGCGGCCGCGTGGTGGCGGCTATGCGCAGCGCGGGTTCCATCGGCCCGATGTCGGTGCCCGCGGCCTGGGCCGCACCGGCTGCCACTGACGTCACGGCGCTGTCACACACTCCGTTGGCCACATTACCCACCAGCGAGGCGGGCGAGGCCGTGGGGTCCGGGATGCCCGGGATGCTCGGGATGCCCATGACAGGGACCGGACGCGGCGGAGTTGTGCCCCGGTACGGCGCCCGGCTCACCGTCATGTCACGCCCACTGTCGGGGGGGTGAAGTTGTTCAGCGAGAAGTGATCTCGCCCGCCACGGTGTCGATGGCGAGATCGACCGCCGCACCCGCCCACAACCTCGAGGGTCATCAGACGGTATCGGAAAGCTGGGGCGGCTCGGGCGGTACCAGCCTCCAGTTGTCGGGATTCTTCGGCGAGTAGACCACCGGCATCAACTGGCCTATCGTCGGCCACTGGTCGA
>NZ_JBYCKY010000841.1:0-5770 GCF_057473605.1 Mycobacterium sp. TH-M82
CGGTGCAGGAGTTGGCGAAATGTATCCGCAACAACCTCGACTGCGCCGATATCTGTACGACGACCAGCCGGGTACTGTCACGCCACACCGGCTATGATGCCAACCTGACGCGCACCGTCCTGGAGGCATGCGCCACCGCGTGCAAATCCTGCGGAGACTCGTGTGACCATCACGGCAGCCGCTACGAGCACTGCAAAGTCTGCGCCGAGGTGTGCCGGCGCTGCGAATCAGCTTGCCAGCAATTGCTGAAGTCACTCGACTGACGGCAGCCGAAATAGGAGTAGACGCGGCCAACAATCAACGCTGTTGGCCGCGTTCTTCGGCATGACCCGCGCACCTTCTCGCATCGGCGTGGTGTGAGGACCAAACCCGTTTGATGCTCCCGGTTTAGGAAGCTGAGCCTTCGCGCAACAAGTTTGGCTGCCACAACCCACCGACGGCGTCACGCGAACATGATGGCTAGCCCGGTGGCCATGCACGCCTGACAGAGCAGTCGCAGGTGGGTGAGCTGCGCGGTGTGCGGCACCGGCTTGGTTCTACGATCGGCGAAGTACCGATACAGCCAACACACCGCCGTCATTGCGAATCCGACGGCCGCGGTCAAGTTGACAGCGGTGATCCATCCGGGTTCGGGTGCAGGCCAGGACGTCTCCGGTGCCGATATGTCCGTCCCAGGCATCTTCATGCCTGGCGAACCAGACAGGGTGTGGTCGGGTGAGTGACCGGTCTGGCCCGGCAGGCCGCCGTTCATCACTGCGTACATCCACGCCATCGCTGCCATCATCACGGCGTAGTAGCCGTTGGTCAGTCGATCCGAGGTAGCGGAAGGCGCCCGGCCAGCCGCAAGCACGAACCAGAGCGCCGCCAGAACGAAGAAGACCATCGGCCCGACTGTCGGAAGGCCCATTCCGACGGGCCAGGCCATCGCAATCATTGCCGCCGACATCACGAGATGCAACACATGATTGACAGTGCATGTCCTTCGGCCACGTTGCGCGACAAGGATATACACGTAGCCTGCGATGCTGACACCGAAGAAGACGGTGACGATCCACCGCAGCACGAGACCGCCGATCACGAAATGCGACATCGGGCCCTGGTGAATGCTCCGCGCTGCGCCGACATCGGCGGGTGTCTCATTTGTCGAGAGATTCGGGACTTAACGATGTGGTGCACCCGCGCCGGGCTACACGCTGCGCGATCTCCACCAAATCTGCCTGACAGTTCGTCGTCTGATACCTCGCCGGACTAAGCCAACCGCTTGGATGGCTAGCGATCTTGAGGGTTTGTTTCGCCGGGGGTTCTCGGCGCCCCGAGCCGGCGGGAGCGCAGCTTTCGTCCCTGCTCGGCAGTGGTGACTTTGGCTCGACTTGAACCGAGTCCGGCGAACCTCAGTCACTGGGTTCGACGGACGGTCGCGGCGCTAGGCCCCGTTGATCAGTCGTTGCAAGTGCACGAGGAGCAACCGCATGCGCAGCCAGGTGCTTGGGTGCAAGAGGGGTTACCGCACTTACATCCGGTGGACTCGGAGCGACTGGTTTCGGTTTCCTTGATTTCACTCATGACTAAACGGTACCCCGGTAGGGTATCTGCGTCAAGCGCTATGCGTGAGTCATGAGTGGCAATCAGGAGCGAACGAGGCGGGCGATGGCGGCGGAGGCTTCGACCAGTTTCGCCTGGGCCTCGTCGCCGCCCTCGGCGACCGCGTGGGTCACGCAATGGTCGAGGTGCTCGTCGAGCAGGTTCAGCGACACTGACCGGAGGGCACTGCTGGCGGCGCTGATCTGGGCGAGGACATCGATGCAGTACTTGTCGTCCTCGATCATCTTCGCGATCCCCCTCGAACTGGCCCTCACCATGGCACTCGGACACATCGCCGGATACCAGAACATCCCGTCAGATCAACGCCGGGTTGATCAACAGGAAGGCCAACCCAGCTCACGCTAGGTGTCTCATTTGTTAAGAATCGGGACGAGCAAAATTGGAGTGATTCCAAAACAGTTTCTGCAGCTCGCGCTGCCGCGTGCCGTCTCGTTTGTTGTCTCAAACCGGCGTGTCTCGAATCTGTTGTGCCGCAGGCTATGAGACGGTTTGCCGGTGACCTCGATTCTGGGCTATGCCCGTGTCAGCACTACCGGCCAGGACCTCGACGGGCAGCTGACCGCGCTTGCCGCCGTCGGCGTCGATGCCGACCGAGTGTTTACCGACAAACTTTCTGGGTCGGCCAAGACAGCCCGGCCAGGGCTGGCCGCCATGCTCGATTACGCCCGCGCCGGCGACACCGTCGTCGTCACCGCCATCGACCGACTCGGCCGCTCGGTCGCCGAAGTTACCCGCACCATCGCCGAACTCGGTGAGCGCCGAATCCTGTTGCGCGCCTTGCGCGAAGGCATCGACACCGCCACCTCGACCGGGCGCGCGGTCGCAGCCATTATGGCGACGTTGGCCGAGCTTGAACTCGAGCTCGGCCGTGAACGCCGCGCCGCATCCCGTGAGTCCCGCCGCGCCCGGGACTTGCCGGCAACCAAACCACCCAAGCTGAGTGCTGAGCGACAACAGCAGCTGTGCCGTCTGGCGGCGACCGGGGAGCCGGTAGCCCAACTGGCTACGGCTTTTGGGATCGGGCGCGCGACTGCCTACCGCTACCTTGGTGCGGCGGTCCAAGGTTGACGGGTTTTCCCGAGCTGGTCAAGATGGGAGTGAGGCAATCGATTTTGGAGTCACGCGGCCGTAAGGATGACCAACGGGACCACCAAACACTTGACTACCTGCGCCGCAAGCGCATCCTCGACGGCGGGCTTCACATGGACCATGTCGGTGGCCCAGCAGAACCCATGCTCTGGATATCCGATGCCTGCTGTGGAGCGGTCACGCAGATGCGCTGCGGTGACCAGCACTGCTACGCCTTGATCGAGTCGAAGGTCACGCTCGTCGACGTCCAAGTCTGAGCCCAAGAAACGCGAAACCCCAGGCCCTGTCGTCCGGCAGGATCTCCTGGGGTTCACTTCCGATGCTCACCGCAATGGCATCGGCGTCCCCACCACTATATCCCCATAGCACCCATATGGGCGACACCTGCGCATACGCGGTGATGCACTCGCCTCGCCGAGGGCCAGGCCCGGCAGACTCAGGGCTTGTGGCGGAATTGCTGATCGCGGTCAATCCCGATGACGAGTCCCGGCTGCGGCTGTTGCTGCGGGTCCCGCTGCCTGGCGGTGACCTGCTTTTTCGAACGTCAGGGACTTGGCCGCGGGAGAAGGCCTTGTTCGCCTATCCCGTCCCGCTGGAAGAGTGGCCCGAGGATCCGGTGATCGTCGAACGAGTGCCACTGAGGTCGTGCCAGCGGCGCGGCGCGGCGATCGACGTGATCGCCGACCGGTCCCGGCACAACCGCTCCCAACTCGTGTTCACCCAGGCGCGGGGCCGCGACGCGGTGTTTTGGCAGTCACCGCGCACCCGTAAGCAGGCACGCCCGAACGTGCGCACCCCCACCGCCCGCGCCTACGGCATCGAGGAGTTGGCGATCGTGATCGACAGCCACGAGCAATACGCCTACCGATTCCCCACCCAGCAGGTCACCACGATCAAGCGGGCGCTGCCGTGCGGGGACTACGGCATGGTCATCGACGGCCAGCTGGTGGCCAGTGTGGAGCGCAAGTCGCTGGCCGATCTGGTCGCCAGCCTTACCGGCGGCAAGCTTCGTTACCAGGTCGGCGAGCTGGCCGCGCTCCCCCGGGCGGCGGTGGTGATCGAGGACCGCTACTCACAACTGTTCAAACTCGACCGGGTTCGCCCCGCTGTAGTCGCTGACGGCCTCGCCGAGCTACAGGTCCGCTGGCCGAACGTACCCGTCGTGTTCTGCGAGACCCGCCAGCTCGCTGAGGAATGGACCTACCGATTCCTGGCCGCCGCCCACACCTGGGCAGTCACCGAACACGCCGCACTGCAACGCATCTCACCGACCACGAGCAATGCAATCGAACTCGATCAGGCACCGGTCGCGCCGGCACCGTCCACTGCGGAGGTCCGCGCCTGGGCCCGCAGCGCCGGGTTGCCGGTGCCCGATCGCGGGCGGCTGCGCCCCGAAATTTGGGCTGCCTGGCACGACGCGAACCCGCCCAACCGAACCTAGTGTCTAGGTCTGACGCAGCTGTCCCGGAAAACCCTCTCGTTATCGGGACGGTGGGAATCTCCTATGTCAGGACGTCGCGCTATACGTCTGACCAGGCATATAGTCGGTGATGCCTGCGGCAATAGCCTTCAGGAAGTGAGCCCGAGACCCGGCCGGACGACCGTGGCGCTCGGGCTTCGCGCTTTGTAGGCAACGATTCACGCACGCCGGACCTCAACGGTGGACCTGACGCTGGCCACGCACGGATTGCCTTTTGGCCGGGCGGTGACGGCGCCAAGCCCGCAACCCTTCGGTTAACAGCTGACGAGCATTACCTCAGATTGCTGATGCCACACATACGCACGTCGATATAGATGCACATATGTATTTCCATATCCGCATTACATGAGGTCCTGGTGTGCCCAGAGGATCGCCGTCACCACTAGGGCTTGCACGCTGGTGTCCTCGTCGGCCGCCAATCTTTTCAGTGTCCGGTGTATGCCGCGGGGCAGGTCAAGCGTCGTTCGCGCCCCGCTACTCGCACGTCGATGCTCCATTGAGGCCGCCGCTAGCCCTGCTGCGTCCTGCAACCCTGCGCTGATAGCGGCTCGAATCAGTTCGGTCATGGTGGTGTCTGAGTCCAGGGCGCGGCGTTTGAGCCCGGTCCGCAGGGCCGGGGCCAGATGCAGCGTGGTGCGCATCGCCTCGTGCGACCCAGCCGTTCGCGCCGCCGGATTATCGAGGCGCTCCTCGTGGGGGCTTTGAAACGTGCTCGCCGCCCTGGCTGCTGCTGCGGCTCCGGTCGGCCGGCGGATGACCGATGCGCGCACCGTATCTGCCGTCGAGGGCTTCGCTCTCATACCGTTATCTCCTTTTCAAGCCCTACCGATGCCAGCAGCTCGTCGAAAACGTCGCTGTAATCGCCTAAATACCGCGGAATCCCGCGACCGAACGACCGCTCGATCGCGGTTAGATTCCGCACGATGTTGCGCAGCACCGGCGCGTTCGCCTCAATCAAGCCGCGCGGCATCTCCACCGCCTCCACTTTCCGTATGTCGACGAGGGTCAGCAGGACCGTCGTCGACCGGTGCGCGGTGATATCGAGCGTCGGCCATACCCGGTCAATATCCGCCGCGCGCGGCCCGGTCGGAATGATCACCAGGTCGGCGGCGTCGATCGCCGCGTCGATTGCGGCGGCCGTCCCTGGCGGTGTGTCTACCAGGATCAACTCACCTGGCTGGCTAGACAGCTCCCGCAACCCCGCCGCGGTCGCCGGGACAACATCGAACGGCAAAGGTGTGCCCAAATGCGCCGCACGATCCGCCCACGACGACGCCGACCCCTGCGGATCGGCGTCCACCACTCGCGTGGGCATACCCCGACGCACCGCAGCCGCCGCCAAGAACATGCAGGTCGTCGTCTTCGCGACGCCACCCTTCGTGTGCACAAGTGACCAAATCACGATACAGACCATACATCCATATACGCATCTAGATGCGTATATGCCGTAGGCGCGGCGTGGCATAGCCCCGCATCAGTTTTTCTGTCAAAATGGCATTCATGCGGAAGAAGACGACCGTCTACATCGACGAGGCTCTGTTGCGTGCAGCGAAGGTAGCCGCTGCACGGTCAGGCAAGCGCGAATACGAGGTCTTCGAG
>NZ_JBYCKY010000842.1:0-3819 GCF_057473605.1 Mycobacterium sp. TH-M82
CCCGGTCGAATACGAGGCGGCCCACTACGCTGAACGTGCAACCGCAGAGACGGAGGCACACCAGTAACCAAGTGTGCACGAAACTCGGGGCGGTTCAAGAACCTCACGTTGACCCGCCAGACACCAATAGAGCTGGAACAGGTGGTCGCATGCAAGACATCATACCAACCACCCATCAATTATTTATGGGACACACCACTAGATCCTTGACGAGGGTGTCATTTTCGGCTGTTCAGCGCAGTTTGATGGTTCCGCCGTCGACCATCAGGGTCTGCCCGGTGATATAGGTTGCGTCATTGCTGGCGAGAAAGACCGCGGCGCGGCCGATGTCGGACTCCGGATCACCGAAGCGGTGCATCGGAGTGCCGGCCAGCAGACGCTGCTCCACGCCGGGGTTCGCTGCCAGGTATGCTTCGACCCCCTCAGTTAGAGCCAGCGGGGAGATGAGATTGACGTTGATGTTGTCACGCGCCCATTCGTTGGCAGCGACCCGGCTGATGGCCCGGATCGCCTCCTTGGCGGCGGCATAGGAAGCTTGGTTGACTTGGCCCTCGATGCCCGCTCCGGAGGCAAAGTTAATTACCGATCCCCCAGTGGATTTAAGCTGAGCATGACACGCTTGCATCAGCCACAACGTCGGGTAGAAGCCAGTACCCAGCGACAGGTCGAGCATCTGCTGAGTGGTGTCGAGCAGCGCCGCCTGACGTGATGCGTGGGCGTTGTTGACCAGCACGCTCACGGAGCCGAACGCTTCGACTGCAGCGGCGCAGATCTGTGTGGCACTTGCCTGCTGCGAGATGTCCGCCTCGAGGTAGCGTGTGGCCGCGCCGAGTTCGGACTCCATGGCCCTACCTGCTGTGTCGTTGATGTCCACGATCAGGACGCGAGCGCCTTCCTTGACAAACGCCCGCACTATGCCGCGCCCGATCCCGCCCGCTCCACCCGTGACGATCGCAACCTTGCCAGCCAGTCTCATTACCGATCCCTACCTTTGATGCCAGCCTTTGACTCCAGCGATACCAGCCGACAACAGTCCTCGTGGCTCCGGGCTGCCGTCGAGTGTCCGGGCAATGCGGTGGGTGATCTGCCACCGCTGCGCGATGCGCCGCAGCTCAAAATGGTGTACTCCTGCGCGCGCGACAACGTATTTCTCGTTATGCCGCACCGCCAGCAGTGACTCACACACCGCGACGGCGTCGTCGCCGTCGACAGTCACTACAGCAGGGCCGAGGAAATGGGCGCTGCCCCGACCGATCAGTCCTTGGTGCGCGTTGGAACGGACCATGGCCGCCACATCGTCACGATTGCTCATCGTCCACCCCTCGACGTCGTAGCGGCCATCAGCCGCCCAAAGTTGAGCCGTGGCTTCGGCTTCCCCAGCATCAACCAGCGGGCCGTAGGACGCAATCAGCCGCTCGACAGCCCGTTCGTCCTCGATGCGCGCAAGCCGCTGCTCCAATTCGGCGAGCCGGTCGTCAGTCATGGCGATCCCTATTCGATGTCGTCGGCCAGGGTGCGCAGCGCGCCCAGTTGGTCGCAGAAATGGGTGGCGGATTCCGCGGTCACCGTGCAGTTGACGACAGTTGCTCCGACGTCGCGTAACGATTGCAGACGACGCCGGGTTTCGGCGGGGTCGCCGATCGGCTCGAGCGCTCTGGGGCCCAACACCACATCGAAGCAATCCGGAAGGTCGACGGCAGCCAGCATTTCAGCGAGATCTCGGCTGCCGAGTCCGAACGGCATCCAGCCGTCGCATAACCCGACGGCTCGTCGCAGCGAGCGGCGGGTTCGACCGCCAACCCAGATCGGTACCCGAGGCTGAAGCGCGCAGGGCTCCACGATGACGTCGGCGTAGCGGAAGTAGGCACCGTCGTAACTAGGCCGTGAGACGGACAGCGACGAACGCAAGGCGCGGATGGCATCGTCGGCGCGATCGCCGCGGTCCGCCCAGTGTGCATCGAGCACTGCAAACTCTTCTTCGATCGAACCCACTCCGACACCCAGAACCACGCGGCCACCGCTAATGCGGTCCAATGTGCCGTAGCGCTTGGCGATTTCGAGCGGATGGTGATACCCGAGCACCAAGACCGACGTTGCCAGCCTGATCCGGGATGTGCGTGCAGCCAGAAATGCAAGCGTCGCCAACGGATCCCAATAGGTGAATCCTCGGCCTTCGCGCTGGTCGACGGGAACCGCGATGTGTTCTGAGCAGGTCAGGTAGTCGAACCCGAGTTCATCGGCGACCGTGGCGATGCGCACGAGGTCGTCGATGTCCGCACCGCGCTCCCACGCCGATGCCACGCCGGGCATCTGAACCACCACCGGAGTCGACAAGCCAATGCGCACGATGGGCTAGTCCTCGCCGATCAGCTTCTGCATGAAACGGTGGGTACCGAGCACTACCTTGGCTCGGTCAGGATGATTGCGCCGGACGACGTCCTCAGCGTTCCCACCGGCTACGAATACCGGACCGTTGGGTAGCTGTTCCAGTCCCTCACGAGCGACATCGGCCGCCTCGGCGACCCGCAGCCCCGGCACACCGAAATTCAACCCCACCCGCTCCATCGCGGGTGTCCGGGTTACGCCCAACACGAGTTCCAACACGTGCACGTTGTAGTCGCGTAGCTCAAGCCACAGGCCTTCGGCGAAGATCCGGCCGAAGGCCTTCACCCCGCCGTAAACCGTGTGGCGCACCGAACCCAGATATCCGGCCATCGACCCCACCAGCAGAATCCCGCCGCCGCGGCGGTCCCGCATTCCGCGGCCGTAATGCTGCGCGAGCCGCATCGGAGTGTTGATGTTCAAGTCGATGACCTTTTCGAAATCCGCCAGACCGCCATCGAGGAACGGTTCACTGCACGTGTTGGCGCCAGCGTTGTAGATCAGCAGACCGACCGTGATGTCCGCGGTCGTCTCTACGATGTGATCGACCGCTACCGGGTCGATCAGGTCGACCGACAGCGTGCGTACTTCCACGCCCAGTGCACGACATTCTGCGGCAGTCGAATCCAAGGGTTCTGGCTTGCGGGCAATGAGGACAAGTTTTAGTCCCGCCGCCGCGAGCTGGCGAGCGAACTCGGCGCCCACACCCTCCGATCCCCCGGCGATCACCGCCCACGGTCCGTACGCCAATAGATCCGTCACCCGGATATCGTCACCCACCGGTGCGTCCGCCGGCGGCGATATCTCACTGGATGAGATCGACGGTTCCGTTGCCGGTGCGGGCCCCTGTGTGACAGGGTCACGTGAGACACCAGCAGTAGCCGATCATCACTACAGGGCGAGACAGGATCACCATTTTCCGTGACTATGACGAGCGCATCGCTGCCGGGGTGCGCTGATACTGAACAAGTGGACAGCACGCGGGATCCAGGCGTCCGGGCACGACGGCGCACGTTCACCGCCGAGTACAAGGCCCGCCTCCTCGACGAGTACGACGCGCTGCCGGCGGGCTCGTCCGAGCGTGGTGCACTTCTGCGGCGCGAAGGCCTGTACAGCTCGCACATCGCCGAATGACGCAACGCCCGCGCTGCCGGTGCCCGAGCCGGGCTGACGCCCAAGGGGAAGCCGAAACGCACCGCTGAGCAGGTCGAGTTAGACAAGCTGCGCCGACGCACCAAGGCGCTCGAAGCCGAGCTGAGCCGCACCAAGCTAGCCTTGGAGATCACGGGAAAAGCACACGCTTATGTGGGTGATCGGTGTCAAGTGCGGGGTCCGTCGATCTGAACCGCCCCGAGTTTCGTGCACACTTGGTTACTGGTGTGCCTCCGTCTCTGCGGTTGCACGTTCAGCGTAGTGGGCCGCCTCGTATTCGACCGG
>NZ_JBYCKY010000843.1:0-4145 GCF_057473605.1 Mycobacterium sp. TH-M82
CTGGCGGCGACGTCGACTCTGCAGCTGGCGACCGGAATCGTCAACATCTGGTCGGCGGCGGCGCAGCCGGTCGCCGAGTCCTATCGCCGCATCGAAGCGGCTTTCCCGGGCCGGTTTCTGCTCGGTATCGGTGTCGGCCATCCCGAGCACACCGAGCAGTACCGCACCCCGTATGAAGCGCTGGTGGGCTATCTCGATGCGCTGGACGCCGCCGCAGTGCCCGCCGGCCGGCGCGTCATCGCGGCCCTGGGCCCGCGGGTGTTGACGCTGGCGGCACAGCGCAGTGCCGGAGCGCACCCGTACCTGACCACCCCGGAACACACCGCGTGGGCACGGGAACTGGTCGGCCCGTCGGTGTTGCTGGCGCCGGAGCACAAGGTGGTACTGTCCACGGACACCACCGAGGCGCGCACTCTGGGACACGACGCCATCGGCATGTACCTGCGTTTGTCGAACTACGTGAACAACTGGCGCCGGCTCGGTTTCACCGACGACGACGTGCGCCCACCCGGCAGCGACCGGCTGGTCGACGCCGTGGTTGCCCACGGCACCGCCACGGCCGTCGCCGCCCGCCTGGACGAGCACCTGACGGCCGGCGCCGATCACGTGACGGTGCAGGTGCTTGGCGGCTGGCAGCGGCTGGTGCCGACGCTGACCGAACTGGCCGGGCCGCTGGGGCTGACACCGCCGGGCTGACGGTGATCGACGGTGGGCTCGGATGCCTGGCAGCCGCCCACGCCGCGTCGACTCGGTCCGTTTCGTGCATCCGAAGAAACGTGGCGTGAACTCGCCAACCAGACGTGAGTCTGCCGTGCTCTCGATCGATACGAATGTCCTGCTGTATGCCCAAAATCAGGATTGTCCCGAACACGACGCCGCCACCGCCTTCCTCGTCGAGTGCACTGGCCGGACCGACGTCGCCATCTGTGAACTCGTACTGATGGAGCTGTACCAATTGCTGCGCAATCCCGCGGTGGTGACGCAACCACTTGATGGCCCCGATGCGGTGGAGGTCTGTCAGACGTTCCGCCGCAACCGGCGGTGGGCGCTCGTCGAGAACTCCCCGGTGATGACCCAGGTGTGGGCGGTGGCGGCCAGGCCCGGAATCGCTCGCCGGCGCCTCTTCGATGCCCGCCTGGCACTGACGTTGCGCCACCACGGTGTCGACGAGTTCGCCACTCGAAACGTCAACGACTTTACCGAGTTTGGCTTCTCCCGCGTATAGGATCCGGTCATGGCGGACCGCTGACCACGCGTGACGCAGTCAGTCGGCCGCCAACTCCACGCGTTATCGAGACGGCTAGCTGGACACGTCAGCGTCGGACGACGCCAAACTCAGCATCCACGTCGTCGACGCCGACCATCGTGGCCGCATCTACGGATGACGTCCGGTGAAGGTGATGGCACGCCGAGGTTGTCGCGGTATGTCGACGTGGGTGCCGATTTCGAGGCGTACCGGGCCAACAGCGGGTGAAAGCCGAATCGGCTTGCCACCGTCGCCGAAATTTACTAGGATATCCTAGTATCTGCTTTTCACACGTTTCGAGGGCAACCATGACCACGCAGATTCCGCATTTCATCGACGGCAAGCGCACCGCCGGTCAGTCAGGGCGAACCTCCGACGTGTTCGACCCGAACACCGGCAAGGTGCAGGCCAAGCTGGCGATGGCCGACGCCGCCGACGTCGACGCCGCAGTGGCGTCGGCCGCCCGAGCACAGCCCGACTGGGCGGCGCGCAACCCGCAGCGCCGCGCCCGGGTGATGATGCGTTTCGTCGAGCTGGTCAACTCCCACGCCGACGAGCTGGCCGAACTGCTCTCCCGCGAGCACGGCAAGACCCTGGCCGACAGCCGCGGCGACATCCAGCGCGGCATCGAGGTGGTCGAGTTCTGTGTCGGCATCCCGCACCTGCTCAAGGGTGAGCACACCGAGGGCGCCGGGCCGGGCATCGACGTCTACTCGCTGCGTCAGCCGCTGGGCGTGGTCGCCGGTATCACCCCGTTCAACTTCCCGGCGATGATCCCACTGTGGCAGGCCGGGCCGGCGCTGGCGTGCGGCAACGCGTTCGTCCTCAAACCGTCCGAACGGGATCCGTCGGTGCCGGTGCGGCTGGCCGAGCTGTTCGTCGAGGCGGGCCTGCCGCCGGGGGTGCTGCAGGTGGTCCAGGGCGACAAGGAGGCCGTGGATGAGCTATTGCGCCATCCGATGATCGCCGCCGTCGGGTTCGTCGGCAGCTCCGACATCGCGCAGTACATCTACGCCACCGCGACCGCCAACGGCAAACGCGCTCAGTGCTTCGGCGGTGCGAAGAACCACATGATCGTGATGCCCGACGCCGACCTGGACCAGGCCGTCGATGCGCTGGTCGGCGCCGGCTACGGCAGCGCCGGGGAGCGGTGCATGGCGATCTCCGTCGCGGTGCCGGTCGGTGAGCAGACCGCGGAACGGTTGCGCGCCAGGTTGGTTGAGCGGATCAACAACCTGCGGGTGGGTTACAGCCTCGACCCCAAGGCCGACTTCGGTCCGCTGGTCAACTCTGCTGCCGTCGAGCGGGTCAAGGGCTACATCGACGCCGGCGTTGCCTCCGGGGCCGAACTGGTGGTCGACGGCCGCGGCCGCGGCAGCGACGAAATGCAGTTCGGCGACGCCAATCTGGAGGGCGGCTTCTTCGTCGGGCCGACGCTGTTCGACCACGTCACCCCCGAGATGTCGATCTACACCGACGAGATCTTCGGGCCGGTGCTGTGCATCCTCCGCGCCCACGACTACGAAGAGGCGCTGCGGCTGCCGTCGGAGCACGAGTACGGCAACGGGGTGGCGATCTTCACCCGCGACGGCGACACCGCCCGCGACTTCACCTCGCGGGTACAGGTCGGCATGGTCGGAGTCAACGTGCCCATCCCGGTTCCGGTGTCATATCACACTTTCGGCGGTTGGAAGCGGTCCGGTTTCGGCGACCTCAATCAGCACGGCACCTCGTCGATCCAGTTCTACACCAAAGTCAAGACCGTCACGCAGCGCTGGCCGTCGGGCATCAAGGACGGCGCGGAGTTCCACATGCCCACCATGCAATGACCGGCCGCCACGGCCTCGACGATGCCGAGCGGGAGATCGTCGAGACCGCAGCCACGTTCGCCGAGAAGAGGATTGCCCCATACACGCTGGAATGGGATGCCACTCAACATTTTCCGGTAGATGTGCTGCGAGAGGCCGCTGGGCTCGGGATGGCGGCCATCTACTGCCGCGACGACGTCGGCGGCAGCGGCCTGCGCCGCCTGGACGGGGTGCGCATCTTCGAGCAGCTGGCCACCGCAGATCCGACGACCGCAGCATATCTGTCCATCCACAACATGTGCGCCTGGATGATCGACCGTTACGGCACCGAGGAGCAGCGCAAAAGCTGGGTTCCCCGGCTGGCGTCGATGGACGTCATCGCCAGCTACTGCCTGACCGAACCGGGCGCCGGATCCGATGCCGGTGCGTTGCGGACCGGCGCGGTCGCCGACGGTTCGGACTACGTGCTCGACGGCGTCAAGCAGTTCATCTCCGGGGCCGGCGCCTCGCAGGTGTACGTGGTGATGGCCCGCACCGGCCCGCAAACACAGCCGGGCCACCACGGAATCTCCACCTTCATCGTCGAAAAGGACCGTCCTGGACTGAGTTTCGGCGCCCACGAACAGAAGATGGGCTGGAACGCCCAGCCGACCGCCCAGGTGGTGTTCGATCATGTGCGGGTACCCGCCGACGCCATGCTGGGCGGCCCCGACGGTGCCGGCAGCGGTTTCTCCATTGCGATGAACGGGCTCAACGGCGGCCGGATCAACATCGCGGCGTGCTCGCTGGGCGGTGCGCAGGCTGCCCACGACAAGGCCGTCGCCTATCTGGCCGACCGGGAGGCGTTCGGGCACCCCCTGCTCGACGAGCCCACCATCCGGTTCAGCCTGGCCGACATGGCCACCGCGCTGGAGACCTCGCGGCTGCTGCTGTGGCGGGCGGCCGGCGCGCTGGACGAGGACGCGGCCGACAAGGTCGAGCTGTGTGCGATGGCCAAACGCTACGTCACCGACGCGTGTTTCGACGTCGCCGACCAGGCGCTGCAGTTGCACGGCGGCTACGGCTATCTGCGCGAGTACGGTCTGGAGAAG
>NZ_JBYCKY010000844.1:0-4240 GCF_057473605.1 Mycobacterium sp. TH-M82
GGCGTGGTGTCGGTGGTCATGATGGCGCGCGCGGCCTGCTCGCCGCCGGTCAAGCCGCCGGCCATCTCGTGCACCAGATGCTTGACTCCGCTGAGGATCTTCTCCATCGGCAGCCGGTCGCCGATCAGGCCGGTCGAGCAGACGGCGACGTCGACGGCGCCGGTCTCGGTGCCCCAGTCCGACAGCGCTGCGGCGACGCCCTCCGCGGTGGCGTGGGTGTCGCCGAAGCCGCCCGGCCCGGTACAGGCGTTGGCGCCGCCGGAATTCAGGACCACCGCCCGCAGCCGCCCGGTGCTCAGCACCTGCCGGGTCCACAGCACCGGCGCGGCCTTGACCTGGTTGGCGGTGAACACCCCGGCGGCGGCGTAGTCGGGTCCCTCGTTGAACACCAGCGCCAGATCCAGCGCCCCGGATGCCTTGATGCCGGCCGCGATTCCGGTGGCGCGGAAGCCCTCGGGCGCGGTGACGCCCTGGGTGCGCACCAGCCGCGGGCTCACGGCGCGACCCCCACCACCGACAGGCCGTCGGTCTCCGGCCAGCCCAGTGCCAGGTTCATCGCCTGGATCGCCGCGCCGCCGGTTCCTTTGACCAGGTTGTCGATCGCGGCGATCGCGATGAAGGTCGCGGCGTCCTCGTCCACCGCTACGGCCAGGTGCGCGGCATTGCTGCCGATCACCGATCCAGTCTTCGGCAGCTGACCTTCGGGCAGCAGGTGCACGAATGGCTCTGCGTGGTAAGCCTTTTCATATATGGCCCGCAGCTGCGACAGCGGTGCTTCGGTGTGTGCGGTGCAGGTGGCCAGGATTCCCCGGGAGGCCGGGATGAGCACCGGGACGAACGCGACGGTGACGTCGCGGTCGGTGACCGTGCGCAGCGCCTGGCTGATCTCGGGGGTGTGCCGGTGCACTCCGCCGATGTTGTAGGCCCGCGCCGAGCCGATCACCTCCGAGCCCAGCAGGTCGGTCGTGGCCGTGCGGCCGGCTCCGGAGGTGCCGCTGACGGCAACCACCGTGACGGCGGGCTCGACGAGGCCCGCGGCCACCGCCGGCAGCAGCGCCAGCAGCGCCGCGGTCGGGTAGCAGCCCGGCACCGCGATCCGGCGGGATTGCCGCAGCTGCTCCCGGACGCCGGGCAGCTCGGCCAGCCCGTAGGGCCAGTTGCCGGCATGTGCCGAGCCATAGAAGCGCTCCCAGTCCGCGGCATCGCTGAGCCGGAAGTCCGCGCCGCAGTCCACCACCAGCGTGTCGGGGCGCAGCTGTTCGGCCAGCGCCGCCGAATGCCCGTGCGGCAGCGCCATAAACACCACGTCGTGGCCGGCCAGCACACCGGGCTCGGTCGGTTCCAGGGTGCGGTGCGCCAACGGCACCAGATGTGGATGCTGCTCGCCGATCGTGCTGCCGGCGCTGGTCGCGGCGGTCAGCGCGCCGATCGCCATCCTGCCGTCCGCGTAGGCCGGATGGCCGAGCAGCAGCCGCAGGATCTCACCGCCCGCGTAGCCGCTGGCACCGGCCACCGCCGCCCGTATTGCCTCGGTCACGGCCACGATTCTGCATGATTATTCGGTTAATTGCAATTCGATTACCCTTAGCCCCGCAGCACGGCGCCGAACCGTTCGGCGGCGCACCGCACCGCGGCATCGCGGGCGGCGCTGGCCTCGTCCTCGGTCAGCGTGCGGTCCGGCGCCCGGAACCGCAGGGCGAACGCCAGCGACTTGTGACCCTCGCCGACCTGCGGGCCGGTGTAGACATCGAACAGCCGGGCGTCCTCTAACACCTCACCCGCACCCTCGCGAACGGCGTCGAGCACCGCCTGGGCCGCGACACTGGATTGCACCACCAGGGCTACATCCTGGAACACCGCCGGGAACACCGACACCCGCGGCGCCGGCAACGTCTCGACGACCGGGACGGCGTCCAGGTTCAACTCGGCCGCGCAGGTGCCTTTCGGCAGGCCGGATCGTTCGATCACCGCGGGATGTAGCTGGCCCGCGTGCCCGATGACGGCCCCATCGACCAGCACCTCGGCGCAGCGGCCCGGATGCCACGGCAGATGCTGCGCTGCCCGCAGCCTCACCTCGATTCCGCAGGCCCGGCCGATGATACGGGCAGCCTCGATGGCGTCGGCGGCCTCGACCGGGCGGCCGGGCCCCCATGGACCGCGCGGTTCGGCCAGCCCGGTCGACGCGACGGCGATGTGCTGCGGCTGGTGCGGCAGCGCGGCGTCGAGCGCGGCGATCTCGGCGTCTGCGGGCCGGCGGTCCAGCGGGATTACGTCGAAGCCGCGGGACTGCCCGGTGGGCCGCACCACTGGGGCGATCGCAAACAGCGCGACGTCGACGATGCCGCGAGACACGTTGCGCCCCAAGGCCTCCAATAGCCCCGGCAGCAGCGTGGTGGCCAGTTGCGGCCGGTCGGCCTCCAGTGGGTTGAGCACCTGGGTGGCGGTCCGGCGCGGATCGTCGGCCGGCAGACCCCAGTCGTCGAAAACGCCCGCCGGAAGGAACGGCGTCGGCAGCACTTCGACGTAGCCGCTCAGTGCCAGCGACGTGCCGATCGCCCGCCGGCGGTGCTGGGCAGCGGTGAGCCCTCGGCCGGCCGGTGCCGACGGCAGCACCGACGGGATGGTCTCCAGCCCCTGAAGCCGCAGCACCTCCTCGACCAGGTCGGCGGGCTGACGCAGGTCGGGACGCCAACTGGGCGGGGTGACGGTCAGGGTGTCCCCGTCGGCCTGGTCATGGGTCACCGCGGCGCCGACCTGGGTCAGTCGGCGGGTGGTGGTGCCCTCGGGGTAGCTCACCCCGGCGGTGCGGTCGGGCAGGTCGACGGCGATCCGGATCGGCGGCCCTGCCCAATCAACGACCGAGTCGCCGCGTGGCGGGTCGCCGCGCCAGTCAGTCAGGGTGGGCACGACCGTGCCGCCGGCGATCTCGGCCAGCAGCGCGGCGCAGCGATCCAGCGCGGTCACCGAGACAGCCGGATCGACCGCCCGCTCGTAGCGACGGGCGGCCTCGCTGGGCAGGTGCAGCCGCCGCGCGGTACGCGACACCGCGGCCGGATCCCAGACCGCGGCCTCCAGCAGCACGTCGGTGGAGTCGCCGCGCATCTCGGTGCTGCCGGCCCCCATCACCCCGCCGATCGCGGCGGTTGCGACGTCGTCGACGATCAGCACGTCGGCCGGGTCCAGCCGGCGTTCGACGGCGTCGAGGGTGACGACGGTCTCGCCGGCCCGGGCGAACCGTACGTGCAACCCGCCGCGGATCCGGCTCCGGTCGTGGGCGTGCATCGGGTGACCGAGTTCGAGCATGACGTAGTTGGTGACGTCGACGGCCACCGAGATCGCCCGGATGCCGCAGAGCAGCAGCCGCCGCTGCAGCCACCACGGCGACACCGCGCCTGCGTCGATCCCGGTGACCGGGCGCAGCGCGAACCGTTGTACGCCGGTTTCGGGCTGCACGGTCAGCGGCCAGGCCTGGCCCTCGGCGGGCAGGGCCGGTACTACATCGCTGGAGGCCGGATCGGTGAAGTCCAGGTCGTAGGCGCAGGCGATCTCGCGTGCGAGCCCACGCACCGACATGCAGTACCCCCGGTCGGGGGTGATGGCCAGCTCGAACACCGCGTCGTCGAGGCCCAGCACCTTCGCGGCGTCGGCTCCCGGCTCGGCGGTTGCCGGCGGCAGCACCAGGATGCCGGAATGGTCTGCGAAACCACCTATGCCCAACCGCAGTTCCGCGGCCGAGCAGATCATCCCGTCGGAGGTGCGGCCGTAGGTCTGCCGGCCGGCGATGGTGAAGTCGCCGGGCAGGATTGCGCCGGGCAGCGCCACCGCCACCAGATCGCCTGCGGTGAAATTGGTTGCGCCGCAGACGATCTCCCGCGGCTTATCTTCGCCGACGTCGACTCGGCAGGCGCGGATCGGTTTTTTGAAGCCAGTGAGTTCCTCGATCTCGGTCACCCGCCCGATGGCCAGCGGCCCGCTGACCGGGCCGAGTCGGGTCAGCGCTTCGACCTCGTGGCCGATACGGATCAGCGTCTGCGCCAGCTCGTCGGCGGGCACGTGCCAGCCCGGTGCACCGGCGGTGACCACCTCGTGCAGCCAGCTGTACGGGACGCGCATCAGGCCCCGGCCCCGAACGGCCCGAACGCTAGGGAGAACCGCACGTCGCCTTCGACCATGTCGCGCATGTCCGGTATGCCGTTGCGGAACTGCAGGGTGCGTTCCAGGCCCATGCCGAACGCGAAAC
>NZ_JBYCKY010000845.1:0-4135 GCF_057473605.1 Mycobacterium sp. TH-M82
AGAGCGTCGCCCTTGTAAGGCGAATGGCGAGAGTTCGAGTCTCTCACGCGGCTCCATTCCTATCGGAACTGAGGGATAGCGTCGTCTTATGTCAATGTCAGCGGTCACGTAATTCCCCAGGTTTGAGGGGTTGTCCGTCACGTAATTCCCCACCTGCCGTCACGTAATTCCCCACTCTGGGGCGTGTCGGACGGGGGTTGGGGTGCTGCTCAGGTTCGCTCCGTTCAGGTGCCCCACCCAGGGGACCTGGAAGGGGCCTGAGGTGGCAAGGAGATCGTGGAACGTGACTGACTTCGTGGAGATGTTCCGACACTGGAACGCCGGCCGATCGCAGGTGCAGATTTACGAGGCCCTGGGCGTCGACCGCAAGACGATCCGTAAGTATTTGGCCCCGGCGCTGGCCGAGGGTCTGCGACCGGATCCCGATGGGTCGTTCGATGAGGACCTGTGGCGGGCGCGAATAGTGCGCTGGTTCCCTGAGCTGGTCGACCCGACCGCACGGGCACTGTCCTGGCCGCTGATCGCGGTGCATCACCAATGGATCGAGAAGCAGTTGGCGGTGCCGGTGACGGTGGCCACCATCGCCCAACGGTTGCGCGACGACCACCACGTCGAGGTGTCGGAGTCGACGGTACGTCGTTACATCACAACAGCTTTCGCCGAACGACACCTTGAGGGCAAGGTCACCGTTCCGCGGGGTGCTGTCGAGCCCGGCAGTGAAGCCCAGATCGACTACGGCAAGCTCGGCATGTGGCTGGATCCGGCCTCTGGCCGCCGCGTGGCAGTGTGGGCGTTCGCGATGATCTTGGCGTGCTCGCGGGCCTTGTTCGTCCAACCGGTACTCAAGATGCATCAGGCGTCGTGGAATTCCTCGCATGTGGCGGCGTTCGAGTTCTTCGGCGGTGTCCCGGCGCGACTGGTCTGCGACAACCTGAAAACCGGGGTGCTGCGTCCGGATTTGTATGACCCACAGATTAATCCGGCCTACGCCGAACTTGCCGCGCACTACGACACCTTGATTGATCCAGCGCGTGCCCGAAAGCCCAAGGACAAGCCCCGCATCGAGCGGCCGATGCCCTACATTCGGGACTCGTTCTTCGCCGGCCGAGGCTTCACCTGTCTGGACCAGATGCAGGCCGAGGCGCTCCGGTGGTCCACAGAGGTCTACGGCGTACACAAGCACCGCGGCCTGGACGGCCAGACCCCGATGTCGGTGTTCACCGCGGTCGAGCGGGATGCGTTGATGCCGTTGCCGCAGCGCCGGTTTGAGTCGGTAGTCTACTCAGTGGGCACCCTGGGCTCGGACTGCCACCTCAAGTCCGGCAAGGCGTTCTACTCTGCGCCGTGGCGGCTGATGGGCCAGAAACTGCTGGTGCGCACCGCCGGCAATGTGGTGCAGATCTTCCACGGCGAGGCGGTCGTGGCGACCCATGTGCTGCACCTGTCTGGGCGTTCGACGAACTTCGAGCATTATCCGCCGCAGAAGATAGCGCACACCCTGCGCAACGTGACGTGGTGTCGCACCCAGGCCGAGCAGATCGGTCCTGGTGCCATCGCGGTCGTCGCGGAGTTGTCTGCGATCAACGCTATTCACCGACTGCGTGCCATCCAGGGGATCATCCGACTGCGTGACAAATACGGCGACGCCCGTCTTGATGCGGCCTGTTCTCGCGCACTTGAGGTCGGTGACCCCGAGTACCGCACCGTCAAAGGCATCCTGATCGCTGGTACCGAAGACGGCGAGGGCGCTTTCGTCCACGGCGACGCGCCGATACCTCCGGCGATGCTCCGCGGCCCCGATGCGTTTGACGCCGAGCGCACCGCTTAACCCAACCCCAGCACCTACTCCAGTACGACCAATTCATTTCTACCCCAACAACATCAAACGAAGGAATCTGTCATGACTATTCACGACCCCAGCCTGCGGGCCGCACTCAAGACCCTCAAACTCACTGGCATGCTCGACACCCTCGATGCCCGCCTGGCCCAAACCCGCGACGGGAAACTCGGCCACCTGGAATTCCTCCAGGTGCTCTGCGAAGACGAAATCGCTCGCCGCGACACCGCCGCGCTGGCCCGCCGAATACGGCGCGCCCGCTTCGAACAAGCCAACACCTTTGAGGACTTCGATTTCACCGTCAGCCCGAAACTGCCCGCCACGATGCTGCGCGACCTGTCCGCACTGCGCTGGCTCGACGCCGGTGAGTCAGTGATCCTCTACGGACCCGTCGGCGTCGGCAAAACTCATGTAGCACAAGCACTTGGCCACCAAGTAGCCCGGCGCGGCGGCGACATCCGCTTCGTCAAATGCTCCCGCATGCTCACCGACCTCGCCGGCGGCCACGCTGACCGCACCATCGGCCAACGGATGCGCGAATACACCCGGCCCCTGGTCCTCATCGTCGACGACTTCGCGATGCGCGAGCACACCCCCACCCAAAGCGACGACCTCTACGACCTGGTCTCAGATCGCGCGATCGCCGCCAAGCCGCTGATACTAACCAGCAACCGGGCACCCAAAGACTGGTATCCGTTGTTCCCGAACCCCGTTGTCGCCGAATCGCTGCTCGACCGGTTGATCAACACCAGTCACCAAATACTCATGGACGGCCCGTCCTACCGGCCCCGGAAACGACCCGGGGCCGGTACCACCTGACACCGATCACCAACCCAGCTACGCTCACTCCCAGCAGTCCCGAACCTGGGGAATTACGTGACGGCCGCCCCTGGGGAATTACGTGACCGTCGACAGACGACGTCGCTGGCTACCGAATCAACCAGGATAACGACATTCCCGCCGTCGGCCCGGGCGCTGGGGACCATGATGCCGTCGTGCCCAAGCCAGGCCGCCGCACCGCCTACGCGCTGACACGCCGAGAGGTCATCCCGACTTCCTTGTAGCGCCCATTGGTGAGGTCCACGGCCGATTCCAGCGTGATGAGTAATTCGTAGAGGACTCGACACCGCGGTATGGGGCGAAGCGGTTGGATGTCGATTGCGTGTTGGGCTTCGGCGAGGGCCGTCGAGGCGGCTAGCGAGGTGTAAAAGCCGCAACGCCAGGCGGATTCCACCGCGCTCCCCGGGTATTCGACAATTCCGGTGGATGGTCGTTGAACATGTGCCGCCACACACGACCTTCGAAGGGCTGGGTGCCCAGCCGCTCGATCTGATCGAGAAGGGCAGGGTCGTGGACAGCCATTGCTTAGATGTAGGCACCGTCTCGGAGTTGGTCAATCAACGCGAGAACGGCGTCGGCATCACCGTGGGCAATTCGATCGGCAGGACGCTCACCACCGAGCAGACGGTGTGGGCTAAACAACCACAGCCGGGCCTCGCCAGGCTCGTAGAACTCAGCCAATTGGTCCGTCAGCCATTCCAGTGTGAGCAGCTGCTGCAGCTTGGTTGGCTGTGGCTCCGCGTGTCCTTGCTGCCAGCGAGAAATCGTTTGAGGCGTGGTGTCGAGAAGTTGCGCGATCTCGCGCGAGCGGATACCGGCGCGACTCTTAATGGCATCCAGCCGGACTGCTACTGCACCGGCCACACGACGGGCCTCCATTCCATTACTTAACAAAGATATTAATATATATCTGAACATTATGGCGAACCGGACGACCCTGGCCGCGGTCGAGGAGGTGACACCTCGGCTTCAATCGAGGGTCGGTGCACAACTCTCCCGTCAGGACTTGGCCCGCCGCCGGCGTGCATCAACTTCCCTACCATGTTGTCGAACCCGGTGATCCATCCATTCCAGGATTTCACGGTGATCTGGGGTCAGCCGACGCTCAAACACCTCACCGGTATCCCCGTCCAACCCGCACGCCACCCCCAGCCTCCCCATACCGTTTAGCCGCTTTTACGACGAAATTCCCGGCGGTTCTCCATCGGGCCGTGCGACCGCGACCGCCTTGCACCGGCGTCCTTGTGATCGGACCTGCCCAGTGCGTTCGCGTTCTTGCGCTCCAGCGCTTCGCGGAACTTACGCTTGGTTTCGTCCTCGGCGGTGGAATCCGACTCGGATTGTGATTCGGCCATGACCGGAGGGTAGCGCGGCGACGATGCGGGCGGGAACCGCCCGGGGAGGAGCCGTGCCATCGGGCGTAGCGCGGCGACGATGCGGGCGGGAACCGCCCGGGGA
>NZ_JBYCKY010000846.1:0-4939 GCF_057473605.1 Mycobacterium sp. TH-M82
CGGTGATATCGGCGCCGCTGGTGTAGAGCGCCGTCATCGTCTCGCCGGTGATGTTGGTGTGGGTCAGCACCGCCCCCTTCGGGCGACCGGTGGTGCCAGAGGTGTACATGATCAGCGCCGGCGCGTCGTCTGCGATGTCCACCGGCTGATGCGGTTCTCCCGTCTCGTTGATCAGGTCCTCGTAAGCCCAGCACGCGGGCAACAGGTCCGCGCCGCGATCACCGGCCACGATGATCTCGGGGACACTGGAAACCGATGGTTCGATCTCCCGAACGGCGGTGGCCACCGATGCCAGCACGGCTTCGGTGACCACGACGCGGGGTTCGCAGTCTCCCACCAGAAACGCGAGTTCGGTTGGTGTCAACCGGAAGTTGACCGGGACGGCGACCGCCCCGAGCATGTTGGCGGCCAGCACCGCCTCGACGAACTCGGTGCGGTTGAGCATCAGAACCATCACCCGGTCGCCGAAGCCGACACCGCGGCAGGCCAGCGCGTCGGCCAGCGCCGTGACCCGGGCGCGCAGCTGCGCCCACGTCATCGTCTCGCCCCGAAACCGCAGTGCCGGCGCGTCCGGCTGCATCAGTGCGTGCCGGTCGAGCTGGTTGATCCAGTTCTGCCGGCGGGCACGGTAGGGCTGTACGGTGGCGTCGGGTTCCGGGGTGTGGTGCGCAGTCAACTCACGGCTCACCCTTCGTCGCGGCCAGCTGTTCGGCGCGCCGTTTGAGGTTGTCGGCCAGGTAGTCCAGGGCGTTGTTGACGGCCTTCTTGACCATCGGCTTGGGTAACGGCAGCTGGGTTTCGACGTCCATGTCGACGGTCAGCAGCGAGGTGGCGCCGATCTCCACCACCGAGAACAGCTGCTCCTGCTTGGTGAACAGCTCACCCTGCTGCATCACGGTCTGGATCTGGGTGGCACTGGGGTAGTAGACCGCCTGGATGTAGCTGCCCCGGAAACCGGAGACCGACGCGTCCAGCCGCAGCTGGCTGGGCCGGCCGTCGTCGTAGCGGGCCAGCACCCACAGCGCTTCGACTTCGTCGTTCCACTGCGGGTAGGACTCGAAGTCGGCGACGATGGCCATGATCGTGGCGGCGTCGGCGGCAACTTCGACGGTCTTGCTGACGATCGGCACCGCCCGAGCATATCCAGATCACGTCCGCGTCATCGTCGAGTTCCTCGACGGTGTGCCCGGCGACTAGCCGATGCACGCCGTCGACAGTAGCGAGCGGATGCCCGCAGGTATGGGCACCGGCCGGCGGTTGATGCGATCGACGTAGACGTGCACCCAGTGCCCGAACGCGGCCATCGGCTGTGCTGAGGCTTCGCCGTCTTCGGCTCCCACTTCGTCGCCGCCGTCTGAGAACAAACCGAGTCGGTAGGTGACGCTGGTGCGCCCGAGCCGGGTGACCGCCAGCCCCACCGTCAGGCGCTGCGGGAAGCCCAGTTCGGCGAAGTAGCGACAGCCCGACTCGGCGACGATACCCAGTTCGGGCATGCTGACCGGGTCGACGCCGGCGTTGGCGCCGATCCAGCCGTTGATGGCGGTGTCGAACAACTGGTAGTGCACGGCGTTGTTGAGGTGGCCGAACATGTCGTTGTCGGCCCAACGGGTATCCACCGGCCAGTGCACCGGAAAGTCACGGCTGGTCAGGCCTTCCGGCGGGGGCGGAACCGATGAAGCCATGGTTGTATTCCAGCATGGTCACCATCCGCGGCGCCGTGCTGGAGCGGATCGGGGCGCCGCGGCCCTACGCCGACTCGCGGCCGCTGACGGTAGGACAGCTCGACCTGGCCCCACCCGGCGACGGTGAACTGCTGGTCCGCATCGAAGCCGCCGGCGTCTGCCACTCCGACCTGTCGGTGGTCAACGGTGACCGGGTTCGGCCGGTGCCGATGCTGCTCGGCCACGAAGCCGCCGGGATCGTGGAACAGGCCGGCAACGGCGTCACCACCGTGGCGCCCGGGCAACGGGTGGTGCTGACGTTTCTGCCGCGGTGTGGCCACTGTCCGGCCTGCGCCACCGACGGTGTGGCACCGTGCCAGGCGGGCAGTGCCGCCAACGCCGCCGGCACCCTGCTCGACGGCGGGGTTCGGCTGAGCCGAGGCGGCCGACCGGTCTATCACCACCTCGGGGTCTCCGGTTTCGCCACCCACGCGGTGGTCAGTCAGGCCAGCGCGGTGGCGGTGCCCGACGACGTTCCGCCACCGGTCGCGGCGCTGCTCGGCTGCGCGGTGCTGACCGGCGGCGGCGCGGTGCTCAACGTGGGCCGCCCGGCACCGGGTCAGACCGTCGCCGTCGTCGGCCTCGGCGGTGTCGGCATGGCGGCGGTGCTGACCGCGCTGGCACACGAGCACGTCGACGTCATCGCGGTCGACCGGATTCCGGAAAAACTTTCTGCAGCAAGCCTTCTCGGCGCCCAACGTACCTACACCCCGCAGCAGGCCGTCGATGCGGGCGTCCGCGTACCGGTGGTGATCGAGGCGGCCGGGCATCCGGCCGCGCTGCAGACCGCGATCGGGTTGACCGCCCCCGGCGGTCGCACCGTCACCGTGGGGTTGCCGCCACCGGACGCCCGGATCAGCTTGTCGCCGTTGAGCCTTGTCGCCGAAGGCCGGTCACTGATCGGCAGCTACCTGGGCTGCGCGGTGCCGGCCCGCGACATCCCCCGGTTCGTCGGCTTGTGGCGGGCGGGCCGGCTGCCGGTGCAGGCCCTGGTATCGGCCACCATCACGCTGGACGACATCAACGACGCCATGGACCAACTCGCCGACGGCGCAGCGGTGCGCCAGCTCGTCACGTTCGGCGGGCACTGAATTCGGTATCGGCCCGGCAGCGCCGACGGTGTGATTAACTGCACGGATGAGCAAGCTGGCGCTCTTCCTGGCGGGTACGGCGGCGACCGCCGCAGCGCTGTCACCGATCGACGCCAGAACCGCCGCGGCCGCTCCGCCGGACACCAACGGTGGAATCCGGGTTCCCCTGGCGTCTGCCCTGCGAAGCTGCGATTTCGGCCGTCTCCTCAACCCTTTCTGGGGCAAGACTTCCACCGGCCAGGGCGAGGCCGTCATCCGCAGAAACGGAAACACCGTAATCGCCGAGGTGGCGTTCGTGAACACTCGCGAACTCGGCCTGCACTACGACGTCGGGCTGATCCAACTACCTCGGCCGGCCTCGCCGCCGTGCGGTCCCGGAGCCCCGGGGACGGCTTTCGCCGGTATGGACACCGACGCGGCCGGCCGGGGCTCGGTCACTCTCCAGGACGCGATCCGCCCGGGAACGACGGGCGTGTGGGTCAAGATCGACCGCCCAAGCCCACATGCCCAGGACCCGGTGGAGTTCTACAGCAGCAGCTTCATCGCCCGGATATAGCGCCGGCCGGTTGGATCACAGCCGCGACTGCGCGCCGATCGCGGTGTCACTGCGCCGCAGCCCACGGATGATCGCCTCCTGGGTAAACGATGCGATCAGGTTGCCCTCCTCGGTGTGAATCTGCCCGCGCACGTACGACATGCCGGCGCCGGCCTGGGTGCTTTCATGCGAGTAGAGCAGCCAGCCAGCCCAGGAGACCGGTTCGTGAAAGCTGACGCAGCTCGTCATCGGCGCGGTGGACACCGTCACGTGCGCCTGGCTGGTGCCGATCCCCGGGTGCGCGCGCATGGTGGTGGAGATCCCCAGGTGCCCGGTGAAGTAGGCCAGCAGCGCCTTGGCTATATCGTCGCGGGCCGGGATGGTGTCGATGGTGTCGTAGCGCAGCCACGCGTACATTTCCGGCGGCCCGACCTCGTCGGGGCTGTTGACGTCGACGACGTCCACCAGCCGCAGGTCGCGCCCGGTCATTCCCATCGCGCAGACGTTCGCATCGGCGGGGGCCGCGACGTCGGGCCGGGGCAGCTGGTGGCGGATCACGTCGGCGGTGGGGACGTCGGCGAGCACCGTCACGGTGACGCAGCGCCGGCCGTTCTGCTGCGCGGTCACCACCGCGGTGGCGGTGGACCGGCCTTCGTGCACGACGTCGATGTCGAGTTCGACCACCGGACCGACCGTCACCACCCGGGTGAACACCGCGTGTGCCGAGCGGACCGACTTGTCGGGAAACCGTTTGGCCGCAGCGACAATCGCCTGTCCCAACAGCTGGGTGCCTTCCACCACCTGCCGGCCGTCGTCTCCGGTGACACCGGTCTGGCCGGTGAAACGATCGGGTCCATCGGCCGCCACGTCGAATAAGTCCAGCAGCCCGGTGACCGACCACTGCGCTTGCTCAGCTTCTCCTGCCACCCGACGAGCTTGACACGCCCGTCAGGTCGCGTCGATGACCAGGGCCGCAAACCGGTCGATGGTGTCGCGCGCATGGGCCAGGCTGTCGCCGGGCAACGGCACCTGCACCCAGGTCACGCCGACCGTGGCCAACTTCTCCAGGCCGGCCAGGTAGGCGTCGGCGTTGAAGCCGTCGGTTGCGGGACTGCCGCCGGCAGAGTTGGTGAAGACCACGTCGACGTCCGCGGCATCCCGGCCCGCCGCGTCGAAGCGGCGCCGCAGGTCGTCGATGCCGGCGGCGAGGCGCTCGATCGAGTCGATGGTGGCGGTGCGGGCGGCTTGCGCGAGGCCCGGGGGCGCCGGGAACGGGCACCAGCCGTCGCCGTACGCAGTCACTCGCCGGCGCGCGGCCGCGGTGTTGCCGCCGATCCAGATCGGCGGTCGGCTGACCGGCGGCGGGTGCGCGGTGATGCCGCGGGCGGTGAAGTGGCGCCCGTCGAAGGTGACATCGTCGGTGGTCCAGATCGCCCGGATGACCTTGAGGGCTTCGTCGAAGAGATCGGTGCGTTCGTCGTAATCGACACCGAGAGCCGCGAATTCTCCCTTGAGGTAGCCGACTCCGGCGGCGAGGGTGAACCGGCCGCCGGAGAGCAGATCCAGCGTCGCACCGGACTTGGCCACCACGA
>NZ_JBYCKY010000847.1:0-1743 GCF_057473605.1 Mycobacterium sp. TH-M82
GCCTGTACGCGCTGCAACACCGGGGTCAGGAAGCGGCCGGTATCGCCGTCGCCGACGGATCCCAGGTGGTGGTCTTCAAAGACCTCGGCCTGGTCAGCCAGGTGTTCGAGGAACAGACATTGGCGGCCATGCCGGGCCACGTCGCAATCGGGCACTGCCGTTACTCCACAACTGGCCAGACCACCTGGGAAAATGCGCAACCGGTGTTCCACACCACCGCAGCCGGCACCGGGGTGGCTCTGGGCCACAACGGCAACCTGGTGAACACCACCGAGCTGGCGGCAACGGCGCGGGATCTGGGTTTGATCAACCCCAGGCTGCCCGGCGCCGCCACCACCGACTCTGACATCCTGGGCGCGCTGCTGGCGCACGGTGCGGCTGATTCCAGCCTGGAACAGGCGGCGCTGGAGTTGCTGCCGACGGTGCGGGGTGCCTTATGTGTGACATTCATGGACGAGAACACCCTCTACGCCGCTCGTGACCCGTGGGGGGTGCGGCCACTGTCACTGGGCCGGCTGGACCGCGGGTGGGTGGTGGCCTCGGAAACCGCGGCCCTGGACATCGTCGGCGCATCGTTCGTCCGGGACATCGAGCCGGGCGAGTTATTGGCGATCGACGCCGACGGGGTGCGCTCCACCCGCTTCGCCAACCCCACCCCCAAGGGCTGTGTGTTCGAGTATGTCTACCTGGCCCGCCCGGACAGCAACCTTGCCGGCCGGTCCGTGCATGCCACGCGCGTGGAGATCGGCCGCCGGCTGGCCCGTGAACACGCCGTCGACGCCGACCTGGTGATCGGGGTACCGGAGTCCGGCACCCCCTCGGCGGTCGGCTACGCACAGGAGTCCGGCATCCCCTTCGGACAGGGCCTGACCAAGAACGCCTATGTGGGGCGAACTTTCATTCAGCCGTCGCAGACCATCCGCCAGTTGGGCATTCGGCTCAAGCTCAACCCGCTCAAGGAGATCATCCGTGGCAAGCGGCTTATCGTCGTCGACGACTCGATCGTGCGGGGCAACACCCAGCGGGCCCTGGTAAGGATGTTGCGCGAGGCGGGTGCGGTCGAGGTGCACGTGCGCATCGCCTCCCCACCGGTGAAGTGGCCCTGCTTTTACGGCATCGACTTCCCCTCACCCGCTGAGCTGATCGCCAATGTCGTCGACGACGAGGCCGAGATGCTCGAGGCCGTCCGGCGCGCGATCGGCGCTGACAGCCTGGGTTACGTCTCGCTGCGGGGCCTGATCGCCGCCACCGAACAGCCCGTGTCGAGGCTGTGCTCTGCGTGTTTCGGCGGTGATTACCCGATCGAGTTGCCCGACGAAGCCGCGCTGGGCAAAAACGTCGTCGAACAGATGCTGACCACCGCCGCGCTGCAGGCCAAGAGCGACACCGACGACGCGGTGCGGCGGCCCTGACCGGGCAGTGTTGATAACCGATACCGGCGGCGATCGCTGGCCGGTAGCCTTTATCGCGATGACGCATCGCACAGCAGGCCGGGTTCATCGGGGCATGACCTACGCTTCGGCGGGAGTGGACATCGCGGCCGGTGACCGCGCCGTCGACCTGTTCAAACCGTTGGCCGGCAAAGCCACCAGACCAGAGGTGCATGGCGGGCTCGGTGGATTCGCCGGGCTGTTCGCCTTGCGCGACGACTACCGCGAGCCGGTGCTGGCCTGCTCCACCGACGGGGTGGGCACCAAGCTTGCCATCGCGCAGGCGATGGACAAACACGACACCGTCGGCATC
>NZ_JBYCKY010000848.1:0-4748 GCF_057473605.1 Mycobacterium sp. TH-M82
CTTGACCCACTCGGTGCCCAGCGCCTCCCGGGCCAGCTGCGCGGTCAGCACCGCCTCGGCGGCGCTGCGGCAGCCCGCGGTGTTGGGTAGCGGTGTGATATCGAGCCGCGACAACAGGTCCAGCATCCCAGTGCCGCCCTCGGCGTCGACGCGGCGCATCGCGACCGTGGTCAGCTCGGTGCCCGACGCCACCAGCGCCTCCTCCAGCACCGCCAGGCTCTGCGCACCCCCGGTGCCCATGATCAACCGGGACGTGAAGCTGCGCCCGGCGATGGTCAGCTTGCTCTCGTTACCGTCAGCCACCTTGCACCGCCGTCACCACCTCGAGCCGCACGCCGTCGGAAAGCGTTGTTTGCCAACCTGATCGCGGCAGTACCTCCTGGTCCATCGCCACCGCGATTCCGCGATCGGGGTAGCCCATCGACGCCAGCAGCGCGGCGACGGTGGTCACCTCGTCGACGTGGACTTGCTCGTCGTTGACAAGAACGATCATCGCACTCCAACCGGAAGTAGTTCGGACACAATCTGTTCGGCGGCCAGCGGCGCCAACAGGAAGCCGTTGCGGCCGTGGCCGGCGGCGACCAGGGTGTGCGGGTCCAGGCGCTGCACCAGCGGCAGGTTGTCCGGTGTCGTCGGGCGCAGGCCAGCGGCGCACTCGGCGAGCTCGTACTCGCCGAGCGCCGGCGCCAGGGCGCAGGCGTCGTCGAGCAGGTCACGCACGCCCGACACCGTCGGGGCGGTGTCGCGGCCGTGCTCATACTGGGTGGCGCCGACCACAACCCCGTCGGGGCGCGGCACCAGGTATACCTGCCGACCGTGCACCCGGGCTCGAATCACCCGTTGCGGTACCGGCATGCAGCCCTTGCGCCAGCGCAGCCGCAGCACCTCACCCTTCACCGGACGGATCGGCAGGCCCGGCCACAGCGTCGGGGCGTCGATACCGTTGGCGATCACCACCGCGTCAGCGTCCAACGCGGCCACAGCTGTCGGATCGGCCACCGGGCCGGCCCACCTCACCCCGAGCTGCTCGCAGGCCGCGGCCAGCGCGGTGAGCACCGCGCGGTTGTCCACCGCAAGTTCGGTGGGGGCGCGAAAGCCGTGCCGGACACCGGCGGCCAGCAACGGCTCGATATCCCGAGCCGCGGGCTCCCAGACCACCGGATGCCCCTGCGCCGACAGCCAATCGGCGACCGTGCGCAGATCGGCGACATCGGCTCGGTCGACGGCCACCACCAGCGACTCGCGGGCGGTGACCACCTGTGGCGGCAACCCGTCCAGGAAGTCGTGCCAGCACTGCAGCGACCGCAGACCCAGCCGGAGCAGCCGATCCTCACCAGGCCAGCCTTCGCTGTGCGGCGCCAGCATGCCGGCGGCCACCCAGGAAGCGCCGTGCTCGCCGGTGCGGTGCACCCGCACCGCCCACCCCGCGCGGGCCGCCCGGCGTGCCACCGACAACCCGATGACCCCACCGCCGATGACGGCCAGCGATCCCAGCGAGGGTTCGGGCATTTTCTGCTCCCTGACGCTAACCTCCCATGCCAGCCAACCACGCTAGCCGCTACCGTCGCGGTGTGCACGAAGCCCGTCTCGCCCGGCTGGCTCGGACACTGCTTTATCTGTGCACCGACGCCCGCCGGGAACGCGGTGACCTGGCGGAGTTCGCCGATGCGGCACTGGCCGGCGGTGTCGACATCATCCAGCTGCGCGACAAAGGCTCGGCCGGCGAGCACCGATTCGGCCCGCTGGAGGCTCGCGACGAGCTGACCGCGCTGGAGATCCTCGCCGGGGCGGCCCGCCGGCACGGTGCGCTGCTGGCGGTCAACGACCGCGCCGACATCGCCCGCACCGCCGGCGCCGACGTGCTGCACCTGGGTCAGCGCGATCTGCCACTGCCCGCGGCCCGGGATATCCTCGGGCCCGGCCCCTTGATCGGTTGCTCGGCCCATGACCGCGACCAGGTGGCCGGCGCCGCCTCCGGGCCCGCCGACTACTTCTGCGCGGGTCCGTGTTGGCCCACCCCCACCAAACCCGGCCGGCCCGCACCCGGCCTGGACCTGCTGCGCACGGCGGCCGATATGGCCGCGCTAGCCGGCGGCAAGCCGTGGTTCGCGATCGGTGGTATCGACGCACGACGACTGCCGCAGGTGCTGGCCGCCGGCGCCCGCCGGGTGGTGGTGGTGCGCGCGATCACCACCGCCGAGGATCCGCGGGCCGCGGCCGCTGCGCTCCGTTCGGTGCTTGCAGCAGCGAACTGAGGCGGCGCAGCCGCGGCCAGCTGGCAGCGAACCCGGGATGCAACCGCAGCCCGGCCACCTCGTCCTCGCCGACCCAGCGCAGCTCGGTGCTCTCCCCGTTGGGTGCGAGGTGCAGCAACTCGGCGGTGCCGGTGGTGCCGGCGGTATCGGCGGTGTCGACTAGGTCGGCGACCACCGTGGTGTAGGTCCAGTCGGTGCCGCCGGCGGTGGGAGTGATCGCGGTGATCACAGTGGCCCGGATGGCGATCTGCTCGGCCGACAGGCCGGCTTCCTCGTGGACTTCGCGGACCGCGGCCTGCTCGGCGGTCTCGTGGCTGTCCCGGGCGCCGCCCGGCAACGCCCAGGTGTCGCCCTGATGGCTCCACCAGGCACGGTGCTGCAGCAACACCAACGGGGTGCCGTCGAGTTGCGACGCCCGCAACAGGATCCCCGCCGCGCCGTGCCGGCCCCAGTAGCGAACACCGGCATCGGAGAACGCCCATCCGTCACCGTCACCGCGCACGCGTTCAGGATAAGCTGGACGCTCCGTGCCGCATCACGCAAGCTCTTAGACTTCGCTTATACAGTTGGTGAAACGACCGACCGCATGATGGAGTCTGAACAGACATGACCGTTGAGTTGGCGCATCCGTCAACGGAGCCACCGGGGACGCGGGCGCCAACCGAATTCGCCCGCCCACGCCGGTGGTTCGTCACCACCACTCCCGGGCGAATCCTGACCATCGGCGTCATCCTGGCCATCCTCGGCGGAGCTAGCGCGTTCGCGACCGCGACCACGATCAACGACCGGCAGGACACGCTGGCCACCGTGCTCAACCACACCGAGCCGCTGGCATACGCCGCCGGGCAGCTCTCCACCACCCTGTCGATCGCCGACGCCGCGGCGGCCACCGCGTTCATCGCCCAGTCCGAACCCCACGCCGTTCGAGCCCGCTATGAGCAGGCCATCACCGACGCCGCGGTCGCGGTGACGCAGGCGTCCAGCGGGCTCACCGACGAGCCATTGGTGCAACTGCTGGGGCGGATCAACGCCGAGCTTGCCATTTACACCGGCCTGATCGAGATCGCGCGCACCAACAACAGGGCGGGTAACCCGGTCGGGTCGTCGTACCTTTCGGAGGCCTCGGCGCTGATGCAGCGCACCATCCTGCCGGATGCCCAGCAACTCTACCAGGCGACTTCGGAGCGGGTGGACACCGAAACCACCGCGTCGACCCAGGTGCCCGCCCCGGTGATCGTCGTCGTCGTGACTACCGTGCTGTTCGGCGCTTTCGCGCACCGCTGGTTGTCCCGGCGCACCCGCCGGCGAATCAACCCCGGGTTGGTCGCGGGCGGGCTGGCGATTGCGCTGATGGTGATCTGGGTCGGTACCGTGCTGGTGATCTCCACCAGCGGCAGCCGAGCAGCCAAAGACACCGCGGCCGACTCCCTTAAGGCCGTGACCAACCTGGCGATCACCGCCCAGCAGGCGCGTGCCGACGAAACACTGTCGCTGATCCGACGCGGTGACGAAGGGATTCGCAAACACACTTTCTATCAACGCATCGACTCCATGCAACGGCTGCTGGCCGAGTACCTGTCCCGTGCCAATGCCGTCGACAAGGCCGACTTGGCCGACGCCGGCCAGTTGTTGGCCCAGTGGCGCAAGGCCGACGACCGGATCAACTCCTACATCGTGGTCGGCAACTATCAAGCCGCCACCGAGGTGGCGCTGGGCAGCGGCGCCGGCGACTCCACGCCCGCTTTCGACCGGCTCGACGACGCACTGGGAAAGGCCATGCAGCAAAGCCGCAACCAACTGCGCAACGACATCCTCAACGCGCTTCGGGTGCTGTCGGTGGCCCCGGTCGGCGGTGCGGTGCTCAGCGTGGGCGCCGCGGTCGCGGTGGCGCTGGGGTTGTGGCCGCGGCTGAACGAGTACAAATGATGTGTACATGATGGTCCGCTGTCCCCGGTTCCTGCGCACCGCGCTCGGCGCGGTGATCGTGCTCGCCGGCTTGGCCGGCTCAGCCGGATGTGGCCGGCCGGAGTTCCTGACGACGACAGCGGCTCCGACACTGCCCCCACCCACCCCGGCCGGAATGGCCGAGCTCCCGCCGGAACCGCCACGCCCCCCCGACCCGGAGGCGAATGACTGTGACCGCACCGCCAGCCTGCGCCCGTACACCAACAGGGCTGCGGCAGACGCCGCTGTGGCCGGCATCCGCGACCGGGGCCGGCTGATCGTCGGGTTGGACATCGGCAGCAACCTGTTCAGCTTCCGCGACCCGATCACCGGTGAGATCACCGGGTTCGACGTCGACATCGCCGGCGAGGTGGCGCGCGACATCTTCGGCACCCCGTCACGGGTCGAGTATCGGATCCTGTCGTCGGCGCAACGCATCAAAGCCCTGCAGAAATCGCAGGTCGATATCGTGGTCAAGACCATGAGCATCACCTGTCACCGGCGCAAGCTGGTGAACTTCTCCACGGTGTACCTCACCAGCACGCAACG
>NZ_JBYCKY010000849.1:0-6312 GCF_057473605.1 Mycobacterium sp. TH-M82
GGATGCGGGATTTGAACCCGCGAGGGCTGTTAACCCAACCCGCGTTCCAGGCGAGCGCCATAGGCCACTAGGCGAATCCTCCGTCGGTCATGGTAGCCGAGTCACTGTGACGGGCTCGCGGTACTCGAACCGGCAGGTAGTGAGCTGATGGCGCTGATCCCGCTGCGCCCCGCTCCGCCGCGCTTGCGATCGCCGCTAAACTTTCGGTGGACCCCGCGCGGCGTCTATCCTGTGAACTCCCCCAGGGCTGGAAGGCAGCAAGGGTCAATGGGCTCTGGCGGGTGCGCGGGGTCCCCTGGACCCTGAACCGGGGTCAGCCGTCCCATCGCTCTCGGGGCGCTCGACGGTGAAAGGAGCACGGTGACGCTGCAAACCCGCACTGGTGCCGGCCTGGCGGCTCAGTACGACCGTTACCGGCGCGACTACGCCGACCTGCAGGCCAAGAAGCTGGCGCTGGACCTCACCCGCGGCAAGCCGGCACCCGAACAGCTCGACCTGTCGAACAAGCTGCTGAGCCTGCCCGGCAGCAGTGACCGTCCTGACTACCGCGACGACGAGGGCACCGACACCCGCAACTACGGCGGACTGCACGGTCTGCCCGAACTGCGGGCCGTCTTCGGCGAGCTGCTCGGCATCGCCGTGCCCAACCTGATCGCGGGCAACAACGCCAGCCTGGAGTTCATGCACGACGTGGTGGTCTTCTCGATGCTGCACGGCGGGGTGGATTCGCCGCGGCCCTGGATCGCCGAGCCCACGGTCAAGTTCTTGTGCCCGGTTCCCGGCTATGACCGGCACTTCGCCATCAACGAGACCATGGGCATCGAGATGATCCCGGTCCCGATGCGTGAGGACGGCCCGGACGTCGACCTGATCGAGGAGTTGGTCGCCGCCGACCCGGCGATCAAGGGCATGTGGTGCGTCCCGGTGTTCGCCAACCCGACCGGGATCACCTACTCCTGGGAGACGGCACGCCGGCTGGTCCAGATGCGCACGGCCGCCGGCGACTTCCGGCTGTTCTGGGACAACGCCTACGCGGTGCACACCCTGACCACGGACTTCCCCCACCAGATCGACGTGCTGGGTCTTGCCGCCGCCGCCGGTAACCCGAACCGGCCGTACGTGTTCGCGTCCACGTCGAAGATCACCTTCGCCGGGGCCGGCGTCAGCTTCTTCGGCGGGTCGCTGGGCAACATCGCCTGGTATCTGCAGTACGCCGGCAAGAAGTCGATCGGGCCGGACAAGCTCAACCAGCTGCGGCACCTGCGGTTTCTCCGCGACGCCGACGGGGTGCGTCTGCTCATGCGACGCCACCAGCAGATCCTGGCCCCCAAATTCGGGCTGGCCGACGAGATTCTGGCCGAGCGGCTGGGCGACGCCAGAATCGCCTCGTGGACCAAGCCGAAGGGCGGCTACTTCATCAGCCTGGACGTGCTGCCCGGCACTGCGCGGCGGACCGTCGCCCTGGCCCGCGACGCCGGGATCGCGGTGACCGAGGCGGGCGCGTCGTTCCCGTACCACAACGACCCGGACGACAAGAACCTCCGGATCGCGCCGACGTTCCCGTCGCTGCCCGACCTGCGCGACGCCGTCGACGGGCTGTGCAGCTGCGCGCTGCTGGCCGCCGCCGAGACGCTGCTGCCGGTCTCTAACGCCGAGCGTGCCTGCCAGCTTCGTTGAGAGTGCACGCAGGGCTGCGAAGCTCCCGAAATCACGACCCCGGACGCAATCTCAACGTCGTCGGCCCGCATCGGTAGCCTGCTGATCGTGGCCCTCTACCGCAAATATCGGCCGGCGACGTTCGCCGAGGTCATCGGGCAGGAGCACGTCACTGAACCGCTGTGCGCCGCGCTGTCGGCGAGCCGCGTCAACCACGCGTACCTGTTCTCCGGGCCGCGCGGCTGCGGCAAGACGTCGTCGGCGCGGATCCTGGCGCGCTCGCTGAACTGCGCGCAGGGACCCACGCCGACCCCGTGCGGTGTCTGCGACTCGTGCGTCGCCCTGGCGCCCAACGGGCCGGGCAGCATCGACGTCATCGAACTCGACGCCGCCAGCCACGGCGGTGTCGATGACACCCGGGACCTGCGGGACCGCGCGTTTTACGCACCGGCACAGTCGCGCTATCGGGTCTTCATCGTCGACGAGGCCCACATGGTGACCACCGCGGGATTCAACGCGCTGCTCAAGATCGTCGAGGAGCCGCCCGAGCATCTGATCTTCGTCTTCGCCACCACCGAACCGGAGAAGGTGCTGCCCACGATCCGGTCCCGCACCCACCACTACCCGTTTCGGTTGCTGGCGCCGCGCACCATGCGCGAACTGATCGGGCGGATCTGCGACCAGGAAGAGGTCGCCGTCGACGATGCCGTGTACCCACTGTTGATCCGGGCCGGCGGTGGCTCACCGAGGGACACCCTGTCGGTGCTCGATCAGCTGCTGGCCGGGACTGAGGACCCAGCGGATCGCCGCGTCACCTACCAGCGGGCGCTGGGATTATTGGGTGCCACCGATGTCGCACTGATCGACAACGCCGTCGACGCCCTGATCGCCGGGGATGCTGCGGCGTTGTTCGGTGCGGTCGAAGCTGTGGTCGACGCCGGTCACGATCCACGCCGGTTCGCCGTCGACCTGTTGGAGCGGTTCCGCGACCTGATCGTGCTGCAGGCGGTGCCCGACGCCGCGGCGAAGGGCGTGGTCGACGCGCCGGAAGACGTGCTGGAGCGGATGCGTGACCAGTCGGCGCGGATCGGCCCGGCGACGTTGACCCGCTACGCGGAGGTGGTGCACGCCGGCCTGGGCGAGATGCGGGGCGCGACGGCACCGCGGCTGCTGCTCGAAGTGGTATGTGCGCGGCTGCTGCTGCCCTCGGCCGCCGACACCGAATCCGCGTTGCTGCAGCGCCTCGAGCGCATCGAGCACCGGCTGGACATGGCGATCCCGGCCCCCAGATCGGGGTCGGCAGGATCGGCCGAGCCCGCATCCGAGCCCGCACCCGAGCCCGATGCCCGGTCATCCCGGGTGCCCGAGCCGCCGGCTCCGGCACGCCCGGCCGCGCAGCCCGCACCCCCGGTCGAGCCAGCGCAGCAGAACCCCGGCGAGCCTGGGGTGGCAGCGGTGCGGACCATGTGGCCGACGGTGCGCGACAAGGTGCGGCAGCGCAGCCGCACCACCGAGGTGATGCTGGCCGGGGCCACCGTGTGGGCGGTGGAGGGCGACACGCTGGTGCTGAACCACGAGTCGGTGCCGTTGGCCAAACGGCTGTCCGAGCAGCGCAACACCGACGTCATCGTCGAGGCGCTCAAGGATGCGCTCGGCGTCGACTGGCGGGTGCGCTGCGACGCGGGGGCCCCGCCGGGGGCTCAGGCGGACCGGGCGGATCCACCGACGCCGGTAGCCGCCGTGACCGCGGACCCGCCCCCGCAAGCGGGAGGTGCCCCCACCCCGCAAGCGGGAGGTGCCCCCACCCCGCAAGCGGGAGGTACGCCCACCCGGCAGGCCGACGAAGAGGCCATGCTGGCCGAAGCCGACGCTGAAGACGCAGCTGCGGGCGACAACCCGTCGGCGCCACGCCGCGACCCGGAAGAGGCCGCACTCGAACTGTTGCAGAACGAGCTGGGCGCGCGGCGCGTCGACAACCGCTGATGTCCAAGACCACCACCTGTGCGATCGTCGGCGGTGGCCCGGCGGGGATGATCCTGGGGCTGCTGCTGGCCCGGGCCGGTGTGGACGTCACCGTGTTGGAGAAGCACGGCGACTTCCTGCGCGACTTCCGTGGCGACACCGTGCATCCGACCACCATGCGACTGCTCGACGAGCTCGGGTTGTGGAACCGCTTCGCGGAGCTGCCCTACACCGAAATCCACCGGGTGACTGCTGAATTGAACGGGCGTCCGGTGACCTTGGTCGACTTCGGACGTCTTGGACGGTTACGCCAACCGCACCCGTTTGTCGCGCTGGTGCCGCAGTGGGATCTGCTGAACCTGCTTGCCGACGCCGCCCGGGCCCAGCCGAGCTTCGCGCTGCGCATGCGCACCGAAGTCACCGGGCTGCTCACCACAGCCGGTCGCGTCACCGGCGTGCGCTATGAAAGCCCCACCGGACCCGGTGAACTGCGGGCCGAGCTGACCGTGGCGTGCGACGGCCGGTGGTCGGTCGTGCGCCGCGAGGCGGGACTTGCGACGCACGAGTACCCGGTGAACTTCGATGTGTGGTGGTTCCGCCTGCCCCGCGAAGGCACCGGAGAGTTTTCCCTGTTACCCCGCATCGTCGCGGGCAAGGCCCTGATCGTGATTCCCCGGCGAGGCTATTCCCAGATCGCCTACCTCGGCCCCAAGGGCACTGACGCGCAGCTGCGGTCGCGGGGCCTGGACGCGTTTCGCCACGACATCGCCGAACTCCTGCCCGCGGCAGCCGAATCGGTGGGCGCGCTGAAGTCGCTGGACGACGTCAAGCACCTCGACGTGCGGGTGAACCGCCTGCGGCGCTGGCACACCGGCGGGCTGCTGTGCATCGGCGATGCCGCCCACGCGATGTCGCCGGCGGGGGGAGTGGGCATCAACCTGGCGGTGCAGGACGCCGTTGCCGCAGCAACGCTACTCGCCGAACCCCTGCTGCGGCACCGGGTCACGACTGGGAACCTGGCCGCTGTCCGTCGCCGCCGCGCCCTAGCCACCGCGGTGACGCAATCACTGCAGCGGATGGTGCACCGCCGGGTCATCGATCCGATCCTGCGAGGTGAGGACCCGACCCAATCGGCGGCACTGCGCGTGCTGATCGATCGATTGCCGTGGCTGTCGGCGATACCCGCCTACTTCGTCGGCGTCGGGGTCCGGCCCGAACACGCACCGGCGTTCGCCCGTCGCGATGCCACTGAGCCGACACCCCGGTGACCCGCTGCGCGCCGCGCTGGTGACCCCACTGACCGGTCCGCTGGCCGGCTACGGGCGGGCCGGCGCGGATGCGTTGACACTGTGGGCCGAGTGGTCGGGTGAGCAGTCATCGCGGAGGGTGGAACTGGCCGTGGTCGACGCCCACCCAGACCCGGTCGCGGGTCTGCGTCTAGCGCAGCGTGCTTGTCCTGATGTGCTGTTCGGCCCGTACGGCAGCGGCCCTACGGCGGCGTTGGCCGCTGCCACGGACCGGCTGGTGTGGAACCACGGCGGGGCGTGGATACCTCCGGCGGGCAACGTGGTGTCGATCCTGGCGCCCGCCGACACCTACTTTCACGGCGCGCTGCGCGCCGTGCGGCAGGCCGACGCGCACATGCGGACGCTGTGCCTGCTGGCCGCAGACACCGGCTTCGGCCGGGCGGTCGGCGACGGTGCCGCCGCCGAGGCGCAGGGACTCGGTTTCGCCGTTACCCGCCGGGGTCTGACCGGACATGACCCGGGCGCCGCGCAGCCGGACACCGCGGTGCTGCTGGTGGTCGGCTCGTTCGCCGCGGAGCGGGCGGCCGCTGCTGAGCTGTTGGCGTGGCGGTGGCGGGCAGCCGGCTTCGTCGGTGCCGGCGTCGCGGAGGTGCTCGCCGACCTGGGCGCCACGCGGGAGGGGCTGCTCGGCCCGGCGCAGTGGTTGACCTCGGCCGCCCCGTCCCCGGACGAAGGTCCGCCGGTCAGCCGGTTCGTCGCTGCTTATCGGCGCCGGACCGGCGGCGACCCGCCGTATCCGGCGGCCCAGGCGTTCGCCGCCGGCCTGATCGCGCACCGATGCCTAAAAGACGCCGGCTCCGCCGATGACGCGGCGCTGTTGGCGGCGGCCCAGAACTTATGCTGCACCACGCTTTTCGGCCGGTTCCGGCTCGACCCGCACACCGGCCGACAGGTGGGCCATCAGGTGCTGACCGTGCAGTGGCAACACGGTGCGCGGGTGGTGGTGTGGCCACCCGGGCAGGCACAGGCTCCGCTGCGTTATCCGCTGCCTTAGGCCAGCCATATATCCTGTGGTTCTCCAACCCGCCACATCGAGGAATCGTGAAACCACTCCTGGCCCTGCTCGGCGCAGCCGTCATGATCAGCCTGGCCGGTCCCGCCTACGGCAATGGGGGCGGTGCTCCGCCCGGCGACCCCAACGGGGGCGCCGCGCCAGATGTCAACAGTGAGGCCGCCCAGTCCTTTCTGGCCGCCCTGCGGGCAGCGGGCATCACCTACAGCCGTGCCGACCAAGCCATCATTGCCGCCGAAGCGGTGTGCAAGCTCGTCGGCGACGGCAAGTCGGGCCCGGAGGTCCTCAAGATCATCGTGAACCGCAATCCCGGCTTGACCGAAGACCACGCAGCCAAGTTCCTCGCGATGGCGGAGCGGTCGTACTGTCCGCAGC
>NZ_JBYCKY010000850.1:0-1170 GCF_057473605.1 Mycobacterium sp. TH-M82
CGAAGTGCCCCCTGACGACGACGGCATCCCTGCCACCGAAGACGACAGCGACAAGCTTGAACGCCTGTGTGCGGCGATACGTGCAATCGACATCGACGTTTTGCTCTCCGAGGAAGCCTGGCGATAAGTCTCCCCATCTGGGGGCCGACGAAGCCCGATGGGGGCCGGACCCTCTGTCGGACGGCGCTCGGTCTACACCGCCGATTGGTTGCCGCCAACTACCTGGTAAATCGAGCGCGGCGTGACGTGGCGGATAGCTAATACGCCGGATCCGGTGTATTGTCGTCATCGCAGACCCCCCCACACCTGTGGATAAGGGGGTCTAGCTGTTTCTAGGGCCAAGTTCGTTTGGCTTCCTGCTCGGATCGCGTTCGGCCAGGTACTTCTCATACCAACCCCAGGCGAACTCATTTCGGAGGTGGCGGTCGACCGCCGCGTAGGCGCTCCAGGCGACCAAATCGGCCATCTGCACCAGTTGCGACGATTTCGAATCAAGATGAATGGCGTCTTCGATGATGCGCCGTTCATCCAGCTTTAGCTGGCGGTGCGTAGTGCGGTAACTAGTGTCGCTGCCGTCGCCGTCCATGACCACGACGCCCAGCGAGTCCGTGCCGGCAAGTTCGCTTTCGAACCGGGCGACCAAATCTCGATAGAGTTCTCTTTTCGTCTCGGCAACACGGGTGGGGTCGCCCTTGCGGTAGACCGCACCGACGACGAGGCCTTCGCAGCACCGCAGCGTGTCCAAGCATTGCACCGCGACTTCCCGGCCGAAGTCTTTCCAGTACTCGACGCCGTTGTGCACGTGCTTGTCGGGGATATTTTTCGAGATGCGGCCGCGACCGTTGACGTACTCCGTCGTGTGCAGTTCTTGTTGGACGGCCACTCGGTATTCACGCCACAGCATTTTTCGCGACTCAAGCCAGTTCCGGAGCACTGATCCCCAGCGATCCGGGCTGAATTCGACCCAGCCGTACACGACCATCCCCGACTGTGGATGCCCAGAGTCGTCGACGTAAATCATGCGATTGAGATGTCGTGGCATGCCTTCAGCCCGCTAGGTTGCCTCTTCTAGGGCGCTGAGTTCGCGGATTGAGTCGGCTCCCTCGACTTCTATTGTCAGTAGGCGTGTTGTTTCTCTGAGCTGTGCGCGTCGTTTGACGGCTTGCTCGA
>NZ_JBYCKY010000851.1:0-1580 GCF_057473605.1 Mycobacterium sp. TH-M82
TTCTGTGGCACTTTCCCGCGAGTCACCTCGGATTGCTGTTGGCAATCACCCTGCTCTGTGAAGTCCGGACTTTCCTCGACCCGCCTGGCATGCCAGCGGGCCGCGGCCGCCCGGCCAACTCGTCCGCGCTGATCACGCTACCCGCTGCCGAGTGTGCGGGCCAGCCACCGCCGCGCCGATCGGTTTATCGTCGATCACGCGAGGACCAGGAGGGAGGCTGCCGATGCCGCCGACCCGGTGGGAGAAGCGCGTCGACGCCGGCGACTGGGACGCCATCGCCGCCGCCGTCAACGACCACGGCGGTGCGCTGCTCCCCCGGTTGCTCACCGCCCCGGAGATGGCACGGCTGCGCTTGCTCTACGCCGACGACGAGAAGTTCCGCGCCACCATCGACATGGCGAGGCACCGCTACGGCGCCGGGCAGTACAGGTACTTCGACACCCCCAATCCCGAGCCCATCGACAGCCTCAAGCAGGCGCTGTACCCGCGACTGCTGCCGATCGCCCGGGACTGGGCGGCCAAGCTGGGCCGCGAGGCACCCTGGCCGGACCGTCTCGACGACTGGCTGGACCGGTGTCACCGTGCGGGCCAGACCCGTTCCACCGCCCTGATGCTGCGCTACGGCCCCGGCGACTGGAACGCCCTGCATCGGGACCTCTACGGCGAGTTGGTGTTCCCGCTTCAGGTGGTGATCAACCTCAGCGATCCGGACAGCGACTACACCGGCGGTGAGTTCCTGCTCGTCGAGCAGCGCTTCCGGTCTCAATCACGCGGTACTGCAATGCAATTGCCACAAGGGCACGGTTACCTGTTCGCCACCCGCGACCGGCCGGTGCGATCGGCGCGGGGCTGGTCGGCGTCACCGATGCGCCATGGCGTCTCCACCGTCCGATCCGGCGCACGCTATGCCCTCGGGCTGATCTTTCACGACGCGGCCTGACCGGGCACTTGGGTGTGCGCCGTGCGGGCGCTATCGCGCCCGCCGCAGCGCGATCACGTTGTCGGGCACCGACGCGACCTGACCTTCGGGCCCGGTCAGCTCCCGGTCGACGGTCTCCAGCCGTAGCCGCTGCCACTGGCCCGGATCAAGCCGTAACGAGTCCAGCACTTCCTCGGCGCTGGGCAACTTTTGGTCATGGTGCGGCGACCAGGGCGGAGCGGCCTGGTGGTCGACGATGAGCAAGACACCGTCCGGCGTGACACAACCGGCGGCGAGCCGCAGCACCTTCTCGCGCTCCAACCGCGCCGGGGAATGCAGATACTGCGCGGACACCAGGTCGAACTCTCCCTCCGGGAAGCTCTCGGGAAGGTCACGATGCTGAAAGTCGATTCGCGCCGTCACGCCTCGCTGACCAGCGGCGGCTGCGGCGCGTTGCAGCGCGACCGGCGAGACATCGACGGCCACCACCTGCCAGCCGTGTTCGGCCAGCCACACGGCGTCGGCGCCCTCGCCACAACCCAGATCCAGCGCGCGGGCCGCAGCGAGCTTCGACGCCACCTCAACCAGCCGTGGATTGACTCGGCCGGTCCACACCCGTTCCGCCTGGGTATAACGCTGGTCCCAGAACTGCTGCGCATCA
>NZ_JBYCKY010000852.1:0-1549 GCF_057473605.1 Mycobacterium sp. TH-M82
GCCGGTGGCCGTCGACGAGGGATCTGTCAGGGTCGCCAGGGATGGCAGCGAGGAACCTGCCGAAGCGCCCGCCGAGGTGAATTCGGCGCTGATGTCATGGGCGAAGTTGGTGATTCCCTCCTGGGTTCCTGCCGCGAGCAGTCCGGGCACCTTTTCCAGGTCGGCGGTGCTGGGGAAGAGGCCGAATTGGGTCGGTACGTTGGCCGGCCCTTGCGACCATCCGTAGTCGGGGTCGCCGTAGCCGAGGTTGACCAAGACCGTGAGGTCGGGCTGGATCAGGTCGGCCAGCGGTTTGCCGACGACCGGGATGGAACGCAGCGGGTCCAGCAGCGGCAGGTTGTTGGTGGGAAGCATGTAGTAGGTCGTCATCGTGGCGCCCTCGGTCGGCAACTGAATTGCGTCACCGCCCTGGCTGACGGGGAGGATCTGTTGCGATGTGAGCACCTGGTCATAGGTGGGGTGCACGTAGTAGATGCCGGCCAGGGAGTTGAGATCGGAGAAGATGTCGATCGGGTAGCGCGGGGTGTCGGCGAAGCCGTCGTACTCCAACGTGTAGATCGTGGTCGGGTACAGGTCCGACGGTGTCGCGCCGTTGAATGTGATCCCCAGGCTGGGTAACGACAGCCCGGCGAAACGCTCGAAGAGTCCCCCGTCGGGAAGATTGGGATCACCGGTGATCACAAAGGAGACGTCCTTGTCGCTGACGCCCTGGGAAGCAAGCTCCGACATCACCATTCCGGCGATCGTCGAACTCTGGGACTGCGTCTTGACGACCACGTCGCTGCCCGCGTCAACTTGCTGGGTGATGTCGTAGTCCAGGATTTGGGCGCCCTGGGCTTCGGACGTGTCCAGCGGCAGACTCTTGACGCCGGTGTAGAGCGCGTAGTTGCCGGCCGGGTAGAAAACGGGCTCGGGTGTGTAATCCGGGAACTGGGATTGGAGGAAAACGTCGAAAACGTGGGTGACGTATTCCTCGGACGGGATCGGCGTGCCGCTGCCCGCGATGATGTCGGCCACGTTGTCGACGAGCCGGATGTCGCTGAGCTGCACCTCATGCACCGGCGACGCCATGCGCGTTGCCGTGATGCAGCCAGCGCTCAAAATCGCAATGCCGACGGCGACGTAGGGGCGGACCGCATGGTGCATGAAGCGTCCTATCTAGGTAGGGGCCAGGCGAACGTGAGATCCATTACAGCACGGCCCGGTTATTCAAAACAAGAGCTCTTGTTCCTTTGTGTCGGGCGTGTCTCCGTCGGCGCGGGCGCCGACGGATCTCGTACTGACGGCGAGGTCTGAGGCGGTCTCACCCCTGCTTGCGCACCACGTGGCGCCGCGCGCCCGGCGGAAGGGTTGTGCGCGACCTGGCGTCGGCGTTGTTCAGCCGTCGCGATTCGGCCCGCGCTGTGAGTACCGCGCGAGCAACCCGTCCTGCACCAGCGTGACGAACGCCGTCAGTTCGGCGATCAGGTCAAAGAGCTTCGGTTCCTCGAGGCTGTCGGCGTGCAACCAGCTGGCCACGATTTCGAAGATTCCACCAGCGGTTCCCAAC
>NZ_JBYCKY010000853.1:0-3087 GCF_057473605.1 Mycobacterium sp. TH-M82
CCAGCGCGGCGTCGAGGTTGACGGCGGTCGCGCCGTCCGGCTCGGCCTCGGCCTGGCCAACGTCGACGGTCTCGAACTCGCCCAGCGTTTTGCCGGCCGCGATGTGATCGGCGGCATCCTTGCCGACCGCGGCCACCACGACGCGCACGCTGGCCGCCACCCCCGACAGGATGGCCGCCACGTCACGGGCATGCTTGAGGCCCGGCTCGTCGCGGTCCGCGACCACAACAACGTTCCTGTCGCGCAACGGCTCCCAGTCGGCCAGGTGCGCCTTGCCGGCGCCCATCGCCGAGCAGACGGCCACACCCCCGACCAGTTCGATAGCCTCGCAGTCCTTCTCGCCCTCGACCACGTAGACGGTTTCGGCGTCGCCGATGCGGTCCGCGTGAAACAAAGCGCGGCCTTTCGTGTTCCCGGATTGGGGGAAGCTCTTGTCGGGTTTTCGGTGCACGACCCGACCGTCGGGGTAGGTGTAGTCGCGGCGTTGGGTCCACACACTCTTGGCGCGGGGGCTATCGAACAGGTCGGACATGGTCAGGCCCAACGCCGCGACCACCGAGGCGGTGGGGCAGCCGGCGTGGCAGTGCAGGACCACCCCGGCGCCGTCGCGGCGGGCGCCCACCGACAGGGAGGCGCGGTTGTCGTCGTGGGCCGGGCAGCGCGCCATGCCCTTGGCGCTCACATCGGAGCCGTGGGCGCGCAGCGCCTCCGCGACACGATCGGCGGCCGATGCGGGCTGGCGTCCACTAGAATGGTCCCCAGCGTCGCCCACGCTTGATTGGCCGTCCAGCTCACCGGCTGGGCGGCTTTTCGTTTGCGTCACCTGCCGCCGCCGCGCCGGTCGTCAGTGCGCTGGCAGGTGTTTTGGTCGAGGTAGGCCGCCACATCGCTCCACCTGTACAGAACTCGGCGCCCGCGCTTGATGAACTTCGGCCCGTCTCCCCGGTACCGCATTTGAGCGAGGCCGGCGACGCTGGTGTCCAGGGCTTCCGCTACCTCGACGGGCCGGGCAATCCCGAGGTCGATGGCTGTTGCGGCCACAATCTCACGTCCTTTCAAGTAGTCCATATATGGCGTGCGCGATGGCTTGATAATTACAGTGGCGTGATTCACTTGTCAAGTAGTCCGATCGTGGGCTACGCTTCATCACGTGACTTCACGCCCGTTGGCCGCCCTGCTCGGCGACAACTGCCGGCGGTTACGCGAGCGGGTCGGGGCCACCCAAGACGAGCTGGCGCGCTGCGCCCGCGGTGTCGGGTTACGTTGGGACGCGGCCAAAGTGCGCCGTTTCGAATCTGGGGAGGTCGCGCCAGGATTCGCCACCGTGCTGGCGGTCAGTCTCGCGCTGCAGCTCGTCTCCGCGGAGCGCCTCAAGGCTGGCGAGCAGATCGACTGGTGCTATCGAGGGCTGGCGGACCTCCTAGAGCCGCTCGACGACGACGAGTATGTCGGCCTGACGGATGCGTTCCCGCTGCGCCCCGCTGTCCTGCAGCAGGCGTGCAGTGGAATGCCTTGGGACACCTCCGCGATTACCGGCGATGCCGTCGCGAACATCACGGCCGCGGTGGACGAATTGGCGGCCGTCATCGGACGCCAGGGGCTCGCCGAGCAGCGGCTGGCGAAGCGTTGCGGGATCTCTGTCGCCCAGTTGGCGCAAGTGACGCACGAGCTGTGGGGTGGGACGTTCAGCGAAGAACGTGACCGGCGCCTCGCGCCTGGGGCCAATCAGCAGGCCCGCTCGCAGATGACGCGACGGTTGCAGGCCGAACTTGAGAAGGAATTTGCCGGTGGCGACGATAAGTAAGTACCGAACCGCCTCGGGGGCAACGCTGTACCGGGTTCGCTACCGCACACCAGGACGCGGCCAGACGCAGAAACGCGGCTTCAAGACGAAGCGCGACGCCGAGAGCTGGGCCAACAACGTCGAGGTCGACAAGCTCACCGGCTCCTATGTCAAGCCTTCCCTTGGCCGCATCCCGGTCGGCGAGCTGGCGCCGGGCTGGCTTGAGCGCAAGGAACGGGCCACCGCGCCGAGCCATTATCGGACGCTCGAATCGGCGTGGCGGGTGCACGTGCAACCGCGGTGGGGAGCGGTCGCGGTCGCCGATGTCGACCTCCTCGGCGTCGAGGCGTGGATAGCCGCGCTGGGCCGTGACGGCAATGGGGCAACGACGGTGCTGCGCGCGCATGGCGTCCTGTCGGGGGTCTTGGCCGACGCCGTGAAGGCCAAGCGGCTCGCAGTCAACCCCTGCAAGGGCGTCGAGAACCTGCCGCGCAAGCTCGGCCGCCGGCACGTGTACCTGTGCGCCGACGACGTGCACCGGCTGGCCGATGAAGCCAACGAGCACCGGGGCCTGGTCTTGCTGCTGGCTTACTGCGGGCTGCGGTGGGGTGAGGCTATCGGTCTGCGGGTACGTGACGTTGAGTTTCTGCGGCGGCGCTTGACCGTCTCGGAGAACGCCGTGCAGCTCGGCACGCGCCACGCGGTCGGCCCGACCAAGGGGCGCCTGTCGCGCTCGGTGCCGGTGCCGGGGTTCGTGCTGGCCGAGCTGGCGCGCCACTGCCAGGGGAAGGCGCCGGGCGATCTGGTGTTCGAGGGCCGCGACGGCGGCTATCTGCAGCGTCCCAAGTCGCAGACCGGCTGGTTTCAGGCGGCTGTCACCAGGGCCGGGATTCAGAGGGTCACGCCGCACGATCTGCGGCACACGTGCGCGTCGCTGGCCGTGTCTGCTGGGGTGAATGTGCTTGCGCTGCAGCGCATGTTGGGTCACAAGTCCGCCAAGATCACCCTGGACACCTACGCCGATCTGTTCGACGACGACCTCGACGCGGTGGCGGTCACCCTGCACGCCCGGTACCACACGGGAGATAACTGTAACTCCCCGATGTTACTCGCAAGTTGTGGCCAAAATGTGGCCACGGAGCGGCCACAGAGTTAGCTAGCAAACATGAAAATAGCCATCTACCTGCGGAAACATTACTGCCCAGCTAGTGCGGGCGGAGGGACTCGAACCCTCACGCTCTCTCGAGCGCCGGCACCTAAAGCCGGTGCGTATGCCAATTTCGCCACGCCCGCAGCCAGGCGAT
>NZ_JBYCKY010000854.1:0-1724 GCF_057473605.1 Mycobacterium sp. TH-M82
TGGCCCGGCCCATGCCCGAGGCGCCGCCGATGACGATCACCTTCTTGCCGTTGATCTCCATACGAACCTCCTTGTCGGGGACATCGAAAGCAAGCTATCGCGTGCGGGCGAACCGCTGCGGGGCGGGGCGCCAACAATCCGGTGGAGCCGCACGAGTGCCGCAGCGGCGGCCGGGTTCGTCCGTGGCCCTTTAAATGAGTAATTACGGTATGATTTCTATACATGCTTGAGTTTGAGTTTGATCCCGCCAAGAGCGCGGCAAACCTGGCCAAGCACGGCATCGACTTCACTGCGGCGCAGTCCATTTGGCGGGATACGCACCGCATCGAAGTTCCGGCACGCACGACGGATGAGCCGAGGTGGGTGGTGATCGGTCAGATTGACGGCCGATGCTGGTCAGCAGTAGTGACCTACCGGGACGAACATGTCCGGATCATCTCGGTACGTCGCTCACGGGAGAGCGAGGTGGCGATCTATGAAGGCTAAAGAGTTCGACGAGCGGTTCGACACCGGCGAGGACATGGCCGCCGCTCTGGATACCGCACGGGCGCGGAGGCCCGACGAGGAACACCGGCGCGTCAACGTCGACTTTCCGGCATGGATGGTCGCCGAGCTTGATCGCGAAGCCGCCCGGCTCGGAGTCACCCGCCAGTCACTCATCAAGGTCTGGATCGCCGAAAGACTCGACGACGACCACACCGCGGCCTGACCGAATCCCAAGATTTCTGGAGTGTCCCAGCCCGAGATCCAGCGTCAGGTACGTCAGCAGCGTGCCGACATTGACTCACTCTACGAGTTGGTCGAGCGTATCGACCAGAAAGTGGATGCGCTGGACGTAAAGCTCGACCGCGGATTCGATGAGGTCAGTGGCCAGCTCTCCGAGGTTCTACGTCAGCTCGGCGTGATAGCCGATACTCCGGCTCCCATGTGTCACGCAGGGATCCGTGATCGCGACGTAGCCCCCGGCCCGCCGCGGTGGGCGTCGTGCCGTTAGCCCGCCACGCTGCCATGAATCACGGTGTGACGATGTTGAAGGTGGGGTCGGGTGGTTCAAGGATGTCGAGCAGTCGCTGCAGTGCGCTGCGGTCACCGATTATCTGCACCCCCGGCGATTCGACATCCCCCAGCACGACACCGGTTAACCGTGTCTTATCGGCCAGCGTCACGGTCACGTCGGCGGAGGATTCGTCGGCAGGCACCCTGCGGCGCACCAGCACCCCGTTGCGCAGTGTCAGCCGATAGTTGGTGTCTATGTCGGCGAATGAAACGTCCAGAGCCAGGTCGAGATCCCAGGCGCGCGGCCCGTTCACGCTGATAGCAAGGCTGTCGAAGATCTGTTCCGCGGTGAGCTGGGACAGCAGCGACGGCGACATGACCCGTCCGGCGGTGGTGCCGAACACACCGCCGCGCAGGTCGGCCGCACCGGACAGGAAGAAGTTGCGCCAGGTGGCGTTCTCTGCGCCGTAGGCCAGCTGCTCCAACGTGTCGGCGTACAACACGCGGGCATCCGCGTGGGTGTCGTCGACGAAAACCGCGTGATCGAGCAGTGTTGCGGCCCAGCGGAAATCGCCGCCGTCGAAGGCCTGCCGAGCGAGTTCAACGACCCGGTCCAGACCGCCGAGCGCTTCGACGTAGCGGGTGGCCAGCTGTTGTGGCGGATGCGGCCACAGCCGCGCCGGATTGCCGTCGAACCAGCCCATGTAACGCTGGTAGATCGCCTTGAC
>NZ_JBYCKY010000855.1:0-6936 GCF_057473605.1 Mycobacterium sp. TH-M82
GCCGCCCGTTCGGCCCGCTCGCGCTGCGCAGGTCGCCGCCGGTCGTGCCGCCCGACCCGGAGGGCATCGCCTTCGACGCGCGACGGCAGCGGCTGTACTGGTCATCGGAGGGCGAGCGGCTCACCGACACCCCGGTCGGGCCGGTGCTGGCCGACCCCTGGGTGCGGATCGCCGGACTCGACGGCAGCTACCTGGGCCGGTTCACCATGCCGGCCAATCTGGCCATGTCGGCGCAGCACAGCGGGCCGCGACGCAACAACGCGCTGGAGGGGCTGACGCTGACCCCCGACGGCCGGTGTGTGTTCGCCGCCATGGAAGCCCCCGGCTACGACGACGGTCCGACGCCGAACCGCGGCCACGGCGCGCCGGTGCGGATCACCGCGTTCGACGTCGACTCCGGTGCGCCGGTCGCCCAGTACGCCTACCCGCTGGAGCCGGCTACCGGGCCCGCGCTAACCAACGGCCTCACCGATCTGGTGGCGCTGTCCGACACCGAGTTCCTGGTGGTGGAACGGGCTTTCAGCGCGCATCCGACGGTTCGGGTGTTCCACGCCGAGATCGGCGGCGCGACCGACGTGCTGGCGGTGCCGTCGCTGGCCGGCACGGCGGTGACGCCGGTGACGCCGGTGACGCCGATGACCAAGACACTGCTCGCCGATCTGTCCGCCATCCAGGGGTTGGCGGCGCCGGGCGGTGTCGACAATGTCGAAGGGATCACGCTGGGGCCGCGGCTGCCCGACGGCCGTCAGACGGTGGTGCTGGTCAGCGACGACAACTTCACCGCGGCCCAGGTGACCCAGTTCCTGCTGTTCGCGATGCGGTGAGAGCTCGGGCGATCGCGGGCTCAGCGTTCCGACGGCGTCGGCCCGGCATCGGCCAGCACCTGCCGTAAAATCTCGACGGCGTCGGCCAGAATCCCGCGGTCCGCCGCTGTCAGACGGGCCAGCTGTGGGTCGAGAGCGCCGGCACGTTCGTGACGGACGCGGCTCAGGGTCCGCACGCCCTTCTCGGTGATGCGGATGAGCACCGCGCGAGCATCGCGGGGGTCGGCGGTGCGGGCGACCAGGCCGGCGTCTTGCAGACGCCGCACCTGGGTGGTCATCGTCGGCTGCGAGCAGTGATCTACCGCTGCCAGTTCGCAGATCCGCGCCTGACCCAGGTCTTCGATGGTGGACAGCAACCGGGCCTGGGCCCCCGGCAACGACAGCCGGCCACGTTGGGTAGCCAGCCGGTTGATCCGGGAAACCACGCTGAGCAGATCGGCACCCAGGCCCGCAACGGGGTAGGACGCCGGCTTCGCGACTGAGCTTGCAGCCATGGTGTCATTGTCACCCACCGTGGCCGCGTCGGTAAGGCATGACACCGGCCGCTGGCACAATCGGTGAAATGACCGCAACCGGCCCGGTGAGCCCGCCCGCACGCGGTCGGCCCCTGCAATCGGGCGAGCTGGCGCAAGCCGCGGCGATGGCCGCGCTGTGCGCGGCGACCGCGATCATCTCGGTGGTGGTGCCGTTCGCGGCCGTGCTGGCGCTGCTGGGCACGGTGCCGATGGGGCTGGTGGCCTATCGGTATCGGATCCGGGCGCTGTTCGCCGCCACGGTGGCCGCCGCGATGATCGCCTCCCTGGTCACCGGGGTGGGCGGGTTCATGACGGTGATGCACTGCGCCTACGTCGGGGGGCTGACCGGAGTTGTCAAGCGCCGGCGCCGCGGGACACCGACGGTGATCGCCGCCTCCCTTGTCGCCGGCGCTGTCTTCGGCGCCGCCACCGTCGCCGCACTGGCCCTCCTGACGCGGCTGCGGCACCTGATCGTCGACACGATCACCGCCACCATCGACGGAGTCGCGGCGGGCATGGAGCGGATTCCGGGGCTCCCGGATGCGGCGGTGGCCGCCGATCATCTTCGCCGGTTCTTCGCCGTGGCACTGCACTACTGGCCCTGGCTGATCCTCGGCCACACGGTCATCACGATCATGGGCATCTCGCTGGTCGGCTGGTGGGTGCTGTCGCGGGTGCTGGGGCGGCTGCGCGGTGTGCCCGATGTGCACAAACTGGACGCCGGGACCGATGGGGGCACCGCCTGCGGGCATCGGCCGGTCCAGCCGGTCCCGGTACGGCTGCACAACGTGCGCTTCCGCTACCCGCACACCGACCACGACGCGCTGGGCCCGATCAGCCTCGAGGTGCGCGCCGGCGAACACATCGCGGTCACCGGCGCCAACGGCTCGGGCAAGACCACGCTGATGCTGGTCCTGGCCGGCCGCGAACCGACAGCGGGCACCGTCGAGCGTCCCGGTGCGGTGGGTCTGGGACGGCCTGGCGGCACCGCGGTCGTGATGCAGCACCCGGAAAGTCAGGTGCTGGGTACCCGGGTGGCTGATGACGTGGTGTGGGGCCTACCGCCGGGCACCACCACCGACATCGACCGGATGCTCGCCGACGTCGGCCTGGACGGCTTCGCCGAACGCGACACCGGCGGGCTGTCCGGCGGTGAGCTGCAACGGTTGGCGGTCGCCGCGGCGATGGCCCGCGAACCGGCGCTGCTGATCGCCGACGAGGTCACCAGCATGATCGACCCGCAGGACCGGGATGTCCTGCTTAGGGTGCTGTCCGGACTGGCCGGTCCTGCTGGGCGGCATCGCACGTCGCTAGTGCACATCACGCACTATGACAGCGAGGCTGCGACCGCCGACCGCACCATCCGCCTGAGCGACTCGCCCGACAACGCCGAGATGATCGCGACGGCCGCCGCACCGCCCGCCACCGTCGCTGGAAATGGTCACCGTTGCGGCCGGCCGGTGCTCGAACTGCGCTGTGTCAGCCACGAATACAACAGCGGCACGCCGTGGGTCAAGACCGCGCTGCGCGACATGAGCTTCGAGGTGGCCGAGGGCGACGGGCTGCTGATCCACGGCGGCAACGGCTCGGGCAAGTCGACGCTGGCCTGGATCATGGCCGGCCTGACCGTGCCGACCACCGGAACCTGCCTGGTCAGTGGTCGCCCGGCCGCCCAGCAGGTCGGCGCGGTCGCGCTGTCGTTTCAGGCGGCCCGGCTGCAGCTGATGCGCAGCCGCGTCGGGCGGGAGGTGGCCACCGCAGCCGGCTTCTCGGCCAGCGACCACGCCCGGGTGGCCGCTGCGCTGGCCGTGGTCGGCCTGGACGCGGGGCTGGCCGGGCGGCGCATCGACCAGCTCAGCGGCGGCCAGATGCGCCGGGTGGTGCTGGCCGGCCTGCTGGCCCGTTCGCCGCACGCGCTGATCCTCGATGAGCCACTGGCCGGTCTGGACTCCGCCAGCCAGCGCGGCCTGCTGCGGTTGCTCGAGGACCTGCGCAAAGACACCGGCCTGACCGTGGTGGTCGTCTCCCATGACACCGCCGGGCTGCAGACGCTGTGCCCGCGGACCCTGCACCTGCACGATGGCGTGCTGGCCCCGGAACCCGCCCCGGCGGGGGGTGTGACGTGACCGGAGCCGCACCGCCCGGCCCGGCCAAGCGCCCGCCGCGCCCGGTGGTGCTGCTGCGCCCGGTGCCGGGCAGCTCGTCCGTGCACCGGCTGTGGGCCGGCACCAAACTGATTGCCGTTTCCGCCATCTCGATTGTGCTGACGTTCTATCCGGGCTGGGTGCCGATCGGCCTGGTGGCGCTGCTGGTGCTGGCCGCGGCCCGGTTGGCGCGCATTCCACGCGGCGCGCTGCCGTCGCCGCCCGGGTGGCTGTGGATCCTGCTCGCCGTCGGTGCCGTCACCGCGGGGATGGCGGGCGGCAGCCCGGTGATCGAGGTGGGCCCGGTAGCGCTCGGCCTCGGCGGGCTGTCGAACTTCCTGCGCATCACTGCGCTGTCGATGGTGTTGCTGGGTCTGGGCGCGATGGTGTCGTGGACCACCAACGTTGCCGAAATCGCGCCTGCAGTAGCTACTTTGAGCCGGCCGCTACACCTGCTGCGGATCCCGGTCGACGATTGGGCGGTCACCTTGGCGCTGGCGTTGCGGGCCTTCCCGATGCTGATCGACGAATTCCGGGTGCTCTACGCCGCCCGCCGACTGCGGCCGAAACTCCACCGCCGGCGGCGGACGGCGGAGGTGGTCGACCTGATCGCCGCCGCCATCATCGTCACCCTGCGGCGGGCCGACGAGATGGGTGACGCGATCACCGCCCGCGGTGGTATCGGCCAGATCTCGGCGACCCCGGCGCGTCCCAAACGTGCCGATTGGGTGACCCTGGTGATCGTCGCTGCCGTTTGCGCCGCTGCGCTCTATTTTTAACGCAAGCTGGGCATACCTACTGCTGGGCGGCGGCGTTGGCCGCCGCCTGGGCCTGCCGCAGGGCGGTGGCGACGTCGGCGCGGCCGGCGAACATCTCGTCGAAATACGGCTTGAGCGCTTGGTCGCCGGCCGGGAACCCGGCGCCCCCCGGGGCGGGGAAACGGGGTCCGGCGAGCACGGCAAAAAACGGGGCGACGTCTACGCCGCGACCGGCCCAGTAGTCGAAGTACACCCGCTGCGCTGTCCGCACCGCCGGGATGGCCGCCCCGCGCCGGCCGAGGTATTCGTTACCCTGGCTACTGCCCATCCAGGCCAATACTTGCCGCGTCGCGTCGGGATGGGGTGAAGCCGTATTGCCCGCTGCGGCAATGCCGTTGGTGACGCTGACCCGGCCGGCCGGGCCGGCGGGCAGCATCGCCACCCCCCAGCGGAAACCGGCCTGCTCGGCGACTGTAGCGAGGTTGTAGGTGCCGGACTGAAACAGCGCCATCTTGCCGGCCAGGAACTGGTTGCGGGAGAAGTCGCCGTTGTCGTTGGTGTCGGCGGCCGGGGGCGCGACGTGGTCCTGGTTGATCAGCCCGACCAGGTAGCTGAACGCCTCGATCGCCTCGGGGTTGTCGAAGGCGAACCGGTCGCCGCGCTGGAACACCCCGCCCGCCGAGCCGATGTAGTTCAGGTAGATGCCCTGCGGGTCGTTGGCGGCGTTGTAGCCCCACTGCCGGACCCGCCGCTCGTCGAAGCCCGGTGTGCCCGCCCTACGCCCGGCGGCGTCGACGGTGAGCCGCGCCAGCAGTGGCCGCAGGGTGTCTCGACCTGACATCAAGCCGGCCGGATCCCAGCGCAGCGCCGACAGCCGGGCCGGATCGACTCCGGCAGCCGCGAGCAGATCCGCGTTGTAATACACCGCGATACCGGCGTCGGTCAGCTGCGGAACCCCCCACAGAACACCGCCACGGGTGAACTGGTCGACCACCGACGGCTCCCAACCAGGCTCCGCGGCACCGATATCCAGCAGCCGGCCGTTGTCGGAGTAACCGGCCAGATGCGCGTCGGACAGCCAGAAGATGTCGTCGGCGCCGCCGCCGGCTATGTCGGTGCGCAAGGTCTCGAAGTACGTCGCAAACGACACCAGGTTGGTGCGCACCTCGATGTCGGGGTGAGCCCGGTGAAACGCCGCGAACGACTCGCGGTACGCGACGGCGACCTGCTCGTCCCAGAGGCGCACCGTCACCACGGTTTCTCCGCCGCCCGGCCGCGCCGCAACGTCCAGCAGCACCGCCGCCGCACCGAGCAGCACCCCAACCAGCACCACCGCCGCTGCGAACGCCGTGGAAAACCGTGGGCGGCTCACGGCATGCTCCTGCGTTGAGATTGCATGCAGGGTTGCGGGTCAGCGTGATTCACAGCCCTGGATGCAATCTCGATGGGACCGGCGCACGGAGAATTCATTTGATCCCCGTCACGACGATCGATCGCACGATATGGCGCTGAAGCGCCAAAAACAGCACGACCAGCGGGACCATCGCCACCGTCGTCGCCGCCATCACCAGAGTCCACTGCGCGTTGTAGCGGGACTGCAGCGCGGCGGTCGCCACCGTCAGCACTCGCCACTTCTGGCCACCGGTGATCACCAGCGGCCAGAAGAAGCTGTTCCACTGCGACACCACGGTGATCAACGCCAGCGTGACCAAGACTCCCCGACTGGACGGTACCACCACGTGCACGATGATGTCGGCCGTGTTGGCGCCGTCCAGCCGGGCGGCGTTGACCAGGTCGTCGGGGATGGCGCGAAAGTGCTCGCGCAGCAGGAAGATCGCGTACGGTGAGCCGAACAGATAGGGCAACACCAACGCCCAGAACGTGTTCCGGAAACCCAGCTGCGCCATCAGCAGATACAGCGGCACCACCGTGACGGTGGCCGGCACCATCAGCGTCGCCACGTAGACCCAGAACAGCATGTCGCGCCCCGGGAACCGCAGCCGGGCGAACGCATACGCGGCCAGCACCGAAAAGCTCAGCTGTCCAAGCAGTATCACCGTTGTCATCAACGCGGTGACCGCAAGCGCCCGGCCGAATCCCGCACTGCCGAGGTCGGCATAGTTGGCCAGGGTGGGCGGGGCGGGCCAGGACAGCGGAGTTCCGGTGGCGAACTGGTGCGCCGACGTGAACGACGTCAGCAAGCCAAGCGCGAACGGCGCCAACGTGATCAGCGCTCCGAATGACAACACGGCGTAAACAACAGCGTTACGTGAGTTCATAGGTGATCCGCCGGCGGAAGTAGACCTGCTGAACGACGGTGACGCCGACCAGGATGACGAACAGCACAAGCGACATCACCGCGGCGCGGCCGATCGCCGCCGCGCCGAACGCCTCGGCGTAGATCCGGTGCGCGATCAGGTCGGTGCGCCCGCCCGGCCCGCCGCCGGTGAGCGCGTAGACGGTGTCGAACACCTGCGCCGCGCTGACCACCCCGGTGACCAGCACGAAAAACATGGTGGGCCGCAGCATCGGCAACGTGATCCGGAAGAACCGCTGCCAGGCGGTGGCGCCGTCGACCCGCGCCGCGGCGTGCACCGCCGCCGGGATCGCCAGGATGCCGGCCAGGAAGAACAGTGCGACGTAGCCGACGTTGGTCCAGACCACCACCGCGGACACCACCGGCAGCGCCAGCCCG
>NZ_JBYCKY010000856.1:0-1503 GCF_057473605.1 Mycobacterium sp. TH-M82
ACGCCGAAGCACAGGTGTTTCAGGTGGGCATCAACTTCACCGATGCCGCCAAGCTGACCGGCGCCTGCGCGGCCGAACAGGCGGTGCGCCACACACCCGACGCCGGCCGCTACGTCCTGACCGATGCGGTGGCCGCCGGCCCGGCGATGTTCGACACCGCACGCCTGGACCGCACCGGCGGCATCGATGGCACCGACCCGAATCCGCTCGCCGAACTCGCGCGGCGGGCGACCACCGCCGAACTACACACCGCCAGCCTCGACGAAGTACTTTGCATCGGCGCAGTCTGACCCCACTGCTCCGATACGATCTGGTCGTGTCCGACCCGGAGACCGCACTCCCGGCGATCTGCCTGAACATGATCGTGCGAAACGAGGCGCACATCATCCGGGAGACGCTCGACTCGGTCGCGCCCTACATCAGCTCGTGGGTGATCGTCGACACCGGCTCCGATGACGGGACCCAGGACCTGATCCGCGACCACATGGCCGGACTTGGCATCCCCGGTGAGCTCCACGAGCGGCCGTGGCGCAACTTCGGCCATAACCGCACCGAGGCGCTGACCCTCGCCCGGGGCCACAGCGACTACATCTGGGTCATCGACGCCGACGACATACTCGTGGGCACACCCGACTTCACCCAACTCAGCGCCGACGCCTACAGCCTGCGCTTCGGGCAAAGTAGTTTTGTCTACTGGCGCCCGCAGGTGTTCCGCGACGGGTTGCGCTGGCGTTACCAGGGTGTCGTCCACGAATGGCCCGCTTGTGATGACCCGCACGTCTCAGCGAACCTTGAGGGCCAGTATCACATCGAATCTCGTCGCCTCGGTGCCCGCAGCCTGGATCCGCAGAAATATGCGCGCGACCGGGACCTGTTGCTGGCCGAGGTCGAACGCAAGCCCGAGGATGCACGGTCGGTGTTCTACCTGGCCCAGAGCTATCGCGATCTGGGTGATTTCGTCAACGCGCGCAAGTGGTATGCGCGTCGGGTCGAGATGGGCGGCTGGGACCAGGAGGTCTACGTCGCGATGTGCCGGATCGCGGAGGCGATGGTGCAACTCGGTGAGCCGTGGCCGGATGTTCAAGACGCCTACCTGCGGGCTTGGGAGTTTCGACCTACCCGCGCCGAGCCGTTGTATGCCATCGCCCGTCGATACCGCGAAGATGGGAGCTACCAGTTGGGTTACCTGTTTGCCGAGCGTGCCGCCACCATCCCGTTTCCCGAGAAGGACCTCTTTGTCCACGCAGACGCCTACGCTTGGCGTGCCACCGATGAGCAGGCGATCTGCGCATTCTTTATCGGCAAGCACGCCGAGGCATTCACACTGTGCCGGGGCCTGCTGGCCCGCCCCGACATCCCCGACGATGCTCGGCAAAGGATCGCCGGCAACCGTGACTTCTCGGTTCCGGCCATGATCGATGCGGCATCGTCATACCCAGAGGCGCTGGTGGGCAGCCTGGTCACGGGCCCACGCGACGCCGAGATCACCGTCAGCCTGATCGC
>NZ_JBYCKY010000857.1:0-42574 GCF_057473605.1 Mycobacterium sp. TH-M82
CAACATCGCCGCCGGCCTACGTCACCACGCCAGACACCCAGATCACGCCCTCAAACTGATCCTGACCTCATGAGACGTGACTTTTCCGGCACCCTGCCGCAATGATGAGCGCTATTCAATACCAGTGACGATCCAGGAAGGGATCCGGTCGACTTGGGCCGCGACCGTCGCATTACACGATCGCTTTCGCTCGTTATGACCCGTAACCGTCACCGGAAGCCCTTCCGACGGCAGGACAATGACGGACTAGGGATTGTCCGGGCCCCGCGAGCTGGTCCACGGAGTCGGATCACCGTGTGGTGAGGATCATCAACATTTGGAGCGCCGCGACACAACCAGCATCGATGAGGTCATGTTTCTCGGTGACCGCCAAGGGCGAGACTAGCAAGCCACCCTCATCGCGAAACGCGTTGAGGTTTTGGTGCTGGGTTTGTCGGCGTTGAATCCATCAGCGATTCCGGTGATCGCGTAGGTGCTGCCGATCATGTCGACGTGGGCATTGCCTTGCAAATTTTCCCAATAGCTGCCCGTAAAACCGCCAAAGTTGGCAATGCTGACCGACTTAACACTAAGCTTGTCCGCATAGTCCACAACCGCCGTGACACCCGCGGAGTGGTGACCGCTTGTGATGCTCGTGGTGAATTCTTCCGTTGTGCACCCCACCGCATATGTCGTGGCCATCGCATCGTTACCGATAGTCACGTGCGCGGTACCGCGGGGAAGCTCACCGTGCAGGAGCGGTACAGGGGGAGGCGAAGACGAGCACCCAGCGAGGCTGGGGAGAACTAAAATGGCACCAACAATGGCAGTCAATCGGTTGCCCACGACCTCACGGCCCATCTCGCTCAAGCCCCCTCTGGTCTCTCGGCTAAATGTCCTCTGTATGCGAGAGACTTCTCCGGCGTTGTGGCATGTCGGTCACGATCCGGCTGAGGATCATGCTGCTCGCCATCGAACATTGTGCGCAACATAATACAGCAGCTCTGCCAGCCGCGTGTTCGCGCACCGCCTAGAAGTATGCCGAATTAATTCGCGTGGGCGGGAGTGGGGGACCATCGCGTTAACGGTGTTTCCCGCAAGTTGGGGATTCACTTCATCGCCGCAACACTGGGTGGATTTTGTGGTGGTGTCGATAGTAGTCGGTCCAACACTTCTGCTGGGGTGCGCCAACCAAGTACTTTGCGGGGACATTGGTTGAGTTCGCCGGCGACGGCGGCGAGGTGTTCCGGACCGATGTACGAGGCAGGTCGGTGAGTTGGAAAGTGCCGGCCCAGAAGGCTATTGGTGTTGTCGTTTGGGCCACGCCGCCATGGTGAATTCGGATCACGGAACTAAATGTCGAGTTCGGTGGCTGCGGCCACCCCGGCGTGGTTGGCCCTGGTCCTGGGTCAGTATTCGGAGCAGCGTGGCCGCGAGCGTCTAGCCGGCCGCGTCTAGTCGTTCCCCACGCGACGCTTTGGGGGACCCACCCGAATACGCTGAAACATGATGAACAACACCATCATTGCACCGGCCCATCACCAGCGTGGAGAACGTGCTCCGAGGGGGAGACCACCACCACAACTTCAGACCGGATCGAATTAGATCGGGTCGAACCCCGAGATGAACCAATGGCCGCCGATTTTCTCAAGCGTCACCCGAACAGTCGACGCCGAGTTCGTGGGGGGATCCTGTGCGACGGTCACGGTTTGGTTGACGAAAACCAGCACCACAGCGTGATTGGGGTTCGCCGACATCGAGCCCGCCGCACGAACGGTCGCCACGGTCGTTATTTGCTTCTGCTTGGCACCCGGTATCACGACTTTGGTCGCAAGTTGCGTATAGGAGTCCCGAAAACTCCCCGTGAGGCGGTCGCGTGCAGCGGCGAGGTCGCGGTCAACGGTATCGGGGCGATATGAAAGCAGCGCGACGGTGGAATCCTCGGCTGCCTTGACGGACTCAATGCGAGCGACGTTCGCGGCCTTAATCGAGCTGTCTTGCCACTTCCAAAAACCCGCCGCCATCGCCAGCAGTAGCGCCAACGTCGGCAGTACGCCATAGACCAGGACGCTTCTCCAGTTCACCCGGTGCTTGCCAGGGTGGGTGACCGTAACCGGTTCCGTGAGAACTTCGGTTTTGCCGGTACTGTCGCCTTCGTTGACCTCCGCGGCGCCGATGGCATCGATATCGGTGTCGGCCTCCACCGCGTCGGTCGGGTCGGCTTGTTCCGACTCGGCGCGGCCGGCCTTGGCGTTTTCACGCGCGCGCTCGGACTTGGATGGTGCCGGCGCCGGAATGCCCGTTGATTTCGCCGCGCCATTTTGCGACGACGGCCCATTCATCTGTTGAGAGCGGCTCAGCCGCCTTCTTTTCACGGTACGAACCCTACGTTCGAAATCTTCACGTCAGCGCCGGTCTTCTGAACCGTTACTCGCATCCGCCAGGACCGTGGTTGCTGTTCGGCACCGGCATTGGTGGTGTGAACGGCCACAGCGACAATAATCCGTGCCTCGTTGCCCGTTTCCGATTCCAAACCTGCCGCCGTGATCGCACCGACTGACTTCGCCTGTGTCTGCTTGACGACCGTGATGAAGGGCTGCGACCTTTTCGAGAAGTCATCGTAAAACTCGCCGGTCGCCGAGTCCAAGACGCGCCGAACATCGGCTTCCGCGTGTTGATAATCGATTGTGGTCAGGTTGACTGCACCCTGCTGGGCAACGTCCATAAACGTATTGCGCTGCGCGTCGTCTCGCTGCGCTTGGTGAGCGCGGTAGCCAAGCCAGCCGGATAACCCCCCGACCGTCAGCACAACGACCGTTCCCATAATGAGCGCAAGCCGCTGCGGCGGGATCGACCGCCTGGCCTGCGTAGCCCCCTCGGCTGTCCCCGGCGATGCGCCATCCGCCCCGGTTACATCGGTGGATTCCTGCTCGACGCTTTCAGTTTCGGAGTCGAAGCCGGATGTTTGGCCGTCCGTCGTCGAGTTCTCTTCCGCCCCTACAGTCGACTTGGACGCCCTCCCTTCGTGGACGGCAGGATCGTCTGTCATGTTGCGCTCCTTATTTGGACTTGGGACAGGCGGCCACCGTGTAAATGTGGCCGCCTGGTCCAACATACTTCCCGGCTGCCGGATCGTTCCTGGGCGACCACTATCGGCGCCGGACCGCAGTGGGACGGCTTGTGGGCTCGAACTACGTCTTGTAATTTTAATTCGAAATCAACGACCCATGGTCGGCAATGGCATCATAAGACGGTGCCCGGCCACAAGTGACCCGCCGTCATGAGGAGGGTAGATGTACTTGTTTAAGAGCACGTTCGTGGCTGTGGCTATTGGTTGTGCGTCGGTTTGGCTCGCCACACCGGCCTCTGCCGACACCCCCGCAAATCGTTGCGGCGCCCCGCTGGCCCTAATCTGCTCGCTGATTCCAGGGTTACCTGACCTCGACCACGACGTCGATCTCACCAAAGACCCCAGTGGTCTGAACCCCGATCACTACCTTAACGGCGGATCCGATGCGGACACCGTCGGAGGCTAGGCAAGTACCTTGCCATTGAACTCGACCCTAGGAGGGTCTGGGCGGCACCGAGGCGATGCGCTCGTCCAGTCGACATTGTTAGTTGCGGCGACGGTTCGAGGCCGTGTTGAGGGTATACCTGGGTCGTTGGAGTTGCCCGTTCCGCGAACGGGTACAGATGATCTCACGCTGGTCTCACCGGGCCAACAGGTGGTGATTGATGAACTTCGATCCGAGATCTCCCTGTCGCTGCCCGTAAGCCGCATCGGGATGGTCTTGGCGATACCGTCGAGCTATCAGCACCCATTTCGGGCCGTGTTGCGCACCGACCGGTTTTCCGTCCAGCCGGTAGCGATGTCGGTGACCGGCAGTGTGACTCCACGTTCGCCAGCGACGTTGCCGAAATCGTGACCGACGAGATCGACTTCAAAGACAGTTTCGCGCCCATCGTGCTGGGTACCGATGCCCCGTTCCGCAGCCCGCTGAACTTCGGGACCGGGGGCACGGGATCGTGTGGTCGCGGTCTGGCCGCTGTGCTGCGACGTTGCGGGGGCCACGAGTGTCATGAAGGTCATGGGACCAATCGCCAAGACCGCCATCGCCGCGGCAACTCCGACCGATAAACGCTAGGAGACCGCCGCCGCGTTTTGGCTTCTTGCCAACGCCTGGTCACGGAGTGCGGCATCACCGTACGAAAAGTGTTGACTGACAAGGGGATCTTGCTACAGGGGCCACATCTTCGCTCAGACTCTGGTCGGAATTGAACACCGCATGACACGGCTTTGGCGGCCGCAAACCAACGGCACGGCGGAGAGATTTCCGTTGCCCCCTTAGCGGGCCAGTCACATCCTCAGCACAAAATCTCCAACCCCCACAGCCAGTAATCCCCGGAAGCGATCCGTTCGCAACCGGGTCGGTGGATCTGGACTATGAGGGCTTGTTCGGGCCGGTGCCCTCGGGCAGGGTCATGAGTTCTAGTACCCAGCATGCCGTAATTCGTCTGAAGACGTACACATTGAAGCGGTGTCGGTTCGGCACACGAACGCTGATTGGGCGCTTCCATGACCCAGTGCACGGATGTTGACAAGTGTGACGCAGGACTCTAACCTATCGTCGGTATTTCAAAACCACATTAAAAACCCGTATCGCGTCGCAGATCACGGTATGGATTGAGGTGACCGGGTCATGCCGGAGCCTGGGCGGGGCGACGATCGCGGCCGTGGAAGCATCTTTATGGAGGGGGCGTTTTGGCCAGTCACTTCGAGAGCGAGCCAGCTCCGGAGGTCGCCCGAGAAGATGGTCTGTCCGAGCCCATGCAGCTGGGAGCAGATGACGCTACCGACACCGAGCGCATCGATCTCCGCAGTGAGGAGGTCTTGAGCGCCGTCTCAACGCTCGACTATCCAGACACTGAAGTCGACGCTACTGCCGTCGGCGCCGTGCCTGCGTCACGGATTGCTCGCATGACCGGCGGGCTAGCGATGATTTCATCGGCTAAGGCTGGCAAGCCCGTCCGCGCATTGGGCGGTTTTTTCGCGATGGCGTTGGACACACTGGTGTTGATGCCGCGCAGGCCGTTCGCGTGGCGCGAATTTCTGTTGCAGTCCTGGTTTGTGGCCCGGGTGTCATTGTTGCCGACGCTGATGTTGGCAATCCCGTTCACCGTCCTGGCGATCTTCACATTCAATATTCTGCTGGTGGAATTCGGCGCGGCTGACTACTCAGGTACCGGCGCCGCCTACGGGACGGTCACTCAAATCGGACCGGTAGTGACGGTGCTGGTGGTCGCCGGCGCTGGCGCCACCGCGATGTGTGCCGATCTGGGCGCGCGCACCATCCGCGAGGAATTGGATGCGCTGCGGGTGATGGGCGTCAACCCGATTCAGTCATTGGTGGTGCCGCGGGCGCTGGCCGCCACGGTGGTGGCGCCTTTGTTGGCTTCTGTGGTGATCCTGGTCGGCCTGGTGGGCAGTTTTATCTTTTCGGTGTTCCTCCAGCATGTGACGCCGGGTTCGTTCGTGTGGGGCTTGACGATCATCACCCACTCTCTCGATGTGGTGATCGCGTTGGTCAAAGCCGCGTTGTTTGGTCTGGCGGCTGGGCTGATCGCCTGCTACAAGGGCATTTCGGTCGGCGGCGGCCCAGCCGGCGTAGGCAACGCCGTCAACGAGACGGTTGTGTACACATTCGTTGCGCTGTTTGCCATCAATATCATCGTGACCGCTCTTACCGTGAAGGCGACGCTAACGTGAAGACGACACTATGACGACTAGTGTTCCCAGTACGCCCCACCCGCGCATCCTACGGATCACCCGGTCCTGGGTGGACGGTTTGACCCGCATTGGCAACCAAGCGCAGTTCTACTTCCAAACCCTAATCTCCATCGGGGAAGCCTTCGCGCATTACAAGCTGGAGATGATCCGCTTGATCGCCCAAATGAGCCTAGGCACAGGGGCGTTGGCCATGGTCGGCGGGTCCGTGGCGATCGTCGGTTTCTTGACCCTGGCCACCGGGGCGCTGATCGCCGTCGACGGCTACAACCAATTCGCCAACGTAGGCGTGGAGGCGCTGACCGGGTTCGCGTCGGCCTTCTTCAACGTCCGGTTAATCGCACCGGTGATCGCCGGTATTGCGCTGGCAGCCACCATCGGCGCGGGCGCCACCGCCCAGCTGGGCGCCATGCGTATCAACGAAGAGATCGACGCCCTGGAAGTAATGGCCATCAAATCCGTTGCGTATCTGGCGTCGAACCGCGTGGTGGCCGGGGTGGTCGTGGTGATACCGCTGTACTGCGTGGCGATGCTGACGTCGTTTCTGGCCGCCCGCGTTGGCACGACCGCTATCTATGGCCAGTCGAGCGGTGTCTACGATCACTACTTCAATACCTTCTTGAACCCGACCGACATTATCTGGTCGTTCTTTCAGGCGATCACCATGGCGGTCGTGATCATGCTGGTGCACACCTATTACGGGTTTACCGCCGCGGGTGGGCCGGCGGGCGTGGGGGAGGCCGTCGGCCGCGCGGTAAGAACCTCCATGATCTCGGCGGTGTTCGTCGTGTTGTTCCTTTCACTGGCAATCTACGGCCAGTCCGGCAACTTCCACCTCTCGGGATAGTCGGATGGAAGACCGAAAGCACAAACGCCGCGTTCATCCGCTCTGGTGGGCCGCGATAATGATCGCAACCATCATCGCGATCGCGCTGGTATGTTCGGCGATTTTCGCCGGGACATTCAACAGCTATGTGCCGGTGACACTGAGCTCTGACCGTACCGGTCTGGTGATGGAACCAGGTGCGAAGGTCAAGATGCGCGACGTCGAGGTGGGTCGGGTCGGCGAGATCAGTGGTGGCAGTAAGCCGGTGAGCTTGAAGCTGGAAATCTTCCCCGACCAGATTCGCCACATCCCAGCGAATGTAGGGGCCCAGATCAAGGCCACCACCGCGTTCGGCGCCAAATACGTCGAGTTGATCTATCCAGAGCATCCCAGCCCGAAGCGGTTGGCCGCGGGTGCGGTGTTGCGGTCGCACAACGTCACCACCGAGGTCAACACCGTGTTTGACAACCTGGTGGGTTTGTTGCATCAGATCGACGTGTCAAAACTCAACGCAGTGCTAGGCGCGCTGGCTGAGGGGGTCCGTGGTCAGGGCCAGCGGATGGGCGAGGCGACAACCGATGCCAATCAGGTGCTGTCGGCGATCAATCCCCGGATGGACACCGTGGCTGCGGATTTGCGCTCCTTCAAGGGGTTCAGTGACGCGTATAGCGCTGCCGCGCAGGACATCCTGGCCACTATGGACGCGGCCAGCACCACGAGCACCACGGTCACCAAACACAGCAAAGACCTGGATGCATTGCTGCTGAACACAATTGGGTTCTCCAACGCCGGCATCGGGCTGCTCGGACCCAACAAAGACAACCTGGAGAACGGCATCAACGGGCTTGAGCCGACGACAAGCCTGCTGCTCAAGTACAACCCGGAATACACCTGCGTGATCCTAGGTGCGATGAATTACCTAGACAACGATGGACGTGCGGTTGTCGGCGGGAACGGCAAATCACTGTTGGCGGATGCCGGCCTGCTGTTCGGGGACGACTTATACTCGTATCCGGAAAACTTGCCGGTCGTGGCTGCCAAGGGTGGGCCGGGCGGAAAGCCCGGTTGTGGGTCGAACCCCGATTTGAAGAACCACTTCCCGATGCGCGCACTCGTCACCAACACAGGCTGGGGAACCGGGCTCGATATTCGACCCAACCCCGGTATCGGACATCCGTGCTGGGTCGACTACTTCCCGACCACCCGGGGGACCCCTGAGCGGCCGAGCATCCGGCAGTGCATACCCGGGCCGGCGCCCGGGCCGGTTGTTCCCGCGGGGATGCCGCCGTATGGGGCGCCGTGGTACGGGCCGGACGGCGCCCCACTCTGGCCGGGCTTGCCGCCCGCGCCCCCGCCACCGGCGCCCGAACCCCCGCCACCGGCACCCGAGCCGCCGTCACCGTGAGCACCGAGAGACTGAGGAGTTGCAGCCGTGAATGACAACTTGCGACGCTCAATCGTGTCGCTGGCAATCTTCGTGGTGGTGTGCCTGGTGGGAACATTTGGGCTGATGGCGATCTTCGCGCAGCTGCGATTTCAAAAGGAGCAGCTCTACAACGCTGAATTTACCGATGTGAGCGGGCTGGCCACCGGCAACTTCGTGCGGATCGCCGGAGTTGAGGTGGGGAAAATCAAAAACATCTCCATCAACCCGAACGCCCACGCCGTGGTTGAGTTCTCGGCCGATCCTTCGGTGGTGCTCACTGATGGCACCAAGGCCGCGATCCGCTGGGCCAACCCGATCGGTGACCGGTATTTGGCACTATTGGAAGGCGCAGGCGGGCTCAAACCGCTAAAGCCGAGCGAGACCATCCCGGTGGCGAGAACCGAGCCGGCACTGGACCTTGACACCCTGCTGGGGGGGTTCCGGCCGCTGTTTCGGGCGCTGGACCCCCAGCAGGTTAACGCGTTGAGCGGTCAGCTGATCCAGGCCTTCCAAGGTGAGGGCGCCACCATCGGCTCGTTTTTGGACCAGGCGGCGGCGGCGACCAATACGCTGGCTGACCGCGACCAGCTGATCGAGCAGGTGATCGGCAACCTGGACGCGGTGCTGGGATCCTTCGGGGATCAAAGCAAACAGTTCGCCAAGGCGGTCGATTCGCTCTCGAAGCTCGTCAAAGGGCTGGCGGCGCACAAGTCCGACATCAGCAACGCCGTCGCCTACACCGATGCCGCATCCGCGACGATCGCCGATTTCCTACATCAGGCCCGGCAACCGATTCATAACACTGTGGTGCAAACGGATCGCACTGCCTCGATCGTGGTCGCCGACCAGAACTACGTCGACAATCTGCTCCAAACGTTGCCGGACGCCTACAACCAGATGAACCGGATGGGACTGAACGGCACGTATTGGGCCTTCTACCTGTGCGACTTGTTGTTCAAAGTCAACGGTAAAGGTGGCCAGCCGGTCTACATCAAGGTGGCCGGCCAGGACACGGGACGGTGCACGCCGAAATGAAACCCTTCGCTGAACGCAACTTATTCGTCGTCGGCGCCGTGGGCATTGTGCTGCTGGTTGGGATCGTGGTGCTCGCCATGGAATACAAGAAGCTGCCATTTATTAATGCTGACAAGCATTACTCCGCGTACTTCGCCGAGGCTGGCGGGCTGCGATCCGGTGCTGCGGTGCAAGTGGCAGGTTATCGGGTGGGAGAGGTGTCATCGGTCGAGCTAGACGGAGCACGGGTACTGGTCAAATTTGATGTCGACAAGGGCGTGCATCTGGGCGAGCGGACCGAGGCGAACGTCAGGACCAAAAGCCTACTGGGCGCCAAGGTTCTGGAGGTCACGCCCCGCGGTGACGGGCAGCTGTCGGGGACCATCCCGGTCGAGCGGACCCGGCCGCCCTATCAGCTGCCCGATGCGCTTGGCGATCTGTCTTCGACCGTCAGCGGGCTGAACACCAACGCGGTGTCGGATGCGCTGGCCACGCTGGCTCATACGTTTGAAGACACCCCGCCGGATCTGAAGCTCGCTGTGCAAGGTGTGGCGCGGTTCTCCCAGACACTGGACGCCCGTGATGCTGCGTTGCGCAAGTTGCTGTCCAACGCTAACAAAGCGACCGCGGTGCTATCCGAACGTGCCGACGAGGTGGTCAGCCTGATCGCCAACACCAACGCGTTGATGGCCGAGCTGCGGACCCAAAGCGCCGCGCTGGAGCACATTTCGCGGCATTTGTCGGCCTTTGCTCGGCAGTTGTCCGGGTTTGTCAGTGACAACCGCCAGCAACTCCGTCCGGCGCTGGACAAGCTCAACGGCGCCTTGACGATCGTTGACAACCATAAAAAAGATCTGCAGGTGTCGCTCAAGCGCGTCAACCAATACGCGTTATCACTGGGTGAATGTCTGACGGCGGGCCCCTACTTCCTGGCCTCCCTGTACAACCTGGCGCCCGGGCAATACGTGCAGCCATTTATCGACGCGGCATTCCACGATTTGGGTCTGGATCCCAATGTGCTGCTGCCCTCGCAGCGCACCGATCCGCAGACCGGTCAGCCGGCCACCCCGCCGCTGCCGGTACCGTATCCGCGCACCGGGCAAGGTGGGGAACCGAATCTCACCCTGCCCGACGCGATTACCGGTAAGCCGGGCGATCCTCGCTACCCCTATAGGGAGCCGCTTCCCGCGCCCCCGCCCGGCGGTCCGCCGCCAGGGCCGCCGGCCCCAGCACCGGGGGGTGTGGGGTCCGTCCCCGCGCCCGGCCCATCGCCGGTGTATCAACCGGCGCCGGGGGAGCAGCCACCGACGAACAATCCCGCGAACGGAGGCCGGTGATGCGCTCACGTAATTTGCGGATCGGCGTTGCGATCGCGCTGGCACTCGTACTAGCGGGCGGTGTCGTGGTCGCGGTGCGCTCGGTCGTCCAGGACGCAAGGACCCACATTGTGGCCTACTTCGACAACAGCAACGGCCTGTTCCGCGGCGATGAGGTACGTATCCTGGGGGTTCCCGTGGGCGCCATCGATCGCATCGAACCCCAACCCGAGCGGGTGAAGGTCACGTTCTGGGTCAACGACAAATACAAAGTGCCGGCCGATGCGAAGGCCGCCATCCTCTCGCCGCAGCTGGTCACCTCACGCGCGATTCAACTGACTCCGGCCTACACCGGCGGGCCGGTGATGCGTGATGGTGCGGTCATCCCACAGACCCGTACGGCGGTCCCGGTGGAGTGGGACGATCTGCGCCAGCAGCTGGAAAAGCTCACCGACGCTTTACAACCCACCACACCGGGCGGGGTCAGCACGCTGGGCGCGTTCATCAACACGGCCGCGGACAACCTGCGCGGTCAGGGGCCCAATATCCGCGACACGCTGATCAAGATGTCGCAGGCGGTCTCGGTGCTGGGCGATCACAGCACCGACATGTTCGCCAGCATCAAGAACTTGTCGGTGGTGGTGTCCGCGCTGCAGGACAGCTCGACACTGCTGCGGCAGCTCAACGTCAATCTGGCCGCGGTGACCGCGGCGCTGGCCGACGATCCCGACGCGGTCGGCACCGCGGTCAAAGACCTCAACGACGTCGCCGGTGATGTGACGCAGTTCATCGCGGACAATCGCGAGGCGCTGGGCACCGCCACCGATAAGCTGTCGTCGATCTCGGGCGCCCTTCACGACAGCATCCCCGATATCAAGCAGACGTTGCACATGGGACCCAACGCATTTCAGAACTTCATGAATATCTTTCAGCCGTCCCAGGGCGCGGTCACCGGTGCTCTGGCGCTCAACAACTTCGCCAACCCAATCTCGTTTTTATGCGGCGCGATACAAGCTGCATCACGCCTCAACTACGAGCAGTCAGCAAAGCTGTGCGTGCAATATATGGCGCCGATCTTCAAGAACCGGCAGTGGAACTTCCCGCCGCTCGGTGAGAACCTCTTCGTCGGCGAGGCGGCCCGCCCCAACGAGATCACCTACAGCGAGGACTGGCTGCGGCCCGACTACGTGCCCCCGCATCCGGCGCCGCCGGGCGACACACCGCCTGCGAGCCCACCATTGCCGCCACTCCCGGGGCCAGCACCGAGTCCGCCTCCGGGTGCTGACGCTGTACCGACCGATCCGGGCGCCGGTTTGTCCGGCATCATGGTGCCACCGGGTGGTGGCTCATGAGCCGCCTGAACCGAACCACACTGCGGTGCATGATCGTTGGTGCCCTGTTCATCGTGGGTACGGTCGCCGTGGCCGGCTGTCAGTGGCGTGGCTTGAACTCGCTGCCGTTGCCGGGCACCCAGGGCGGCGGTCCGGGATCGTTCGTGGTGCAAGCACAGCTGCCCGACGTCAGCTACATTCAGGAAAACTCCCGGGTCCGGGTCGCCGATGCCAACGTGGGCACCATCACCAAGATCGAGCGTCAGGGTTGGCACGCACTGGTCACCATGAGACTCAACGGTGATGTCGACCTGCCGGCCAACGCCACCGCCAAGGTCGGCCAGACCAGTTTGCTGGGCTCCCTGCACATCGAGCTGGCCGCACCGGCCGGCGTGGCACCGCAGGGCAGACTGCACGAGGGCTCGCTGATCCCGCTGGCCCACGCCGGGGCGTACCCAACCACCGACCAGACACTGGCGGCCCTGTCGATGCTGCTCAACGGCGGGGGGATCGGACAAATCCAAGACATCACCGCGGCGTTCGCCACCGCGTTTGCCGGCCGCGAAAAAGATCTGCGCAGCCTGATCGAACAGTTCGACCAGTTCACCGGGCACCTGAATGCCCAGACCGGTGACATCATCGCCGCCACCGACAGCTTCAACAATCTGGTCGGTCAGTTCGCCGATCAGAAGCCCGTGCTGGACAAAGCGATGCGCACGATTCCCGACGCGCTGGCCGTACTATCCGACGAGCGCGAGCATCTCGCCGAGGCCGCCACCGCGTTCGGAAGGCTCAGCGCGCTGGCCACCGACTCGGTCAACAAGACCAAGCAGAATCTGGTCAAGGAATTCAAAGCGATCGGGCCAGTGTTGGAGTCGCTGGCCAACAGTGGGCCCGCCCTAACTCGCGCGCTGGATGCGGTGGTCGTCATGCCCTTTCCCAAATCCGTCGCGACCGGTTGGATTCGCGGCGAAGCGGCCAACCTCACCGCGGTCTTCGACCTGACCCTGAGTCGCATCGACAATGGGTTTTTCACCGGTACCCGCTGGGAATGCGACCTGACCGAGTTGGAGCTGCAGTGGGGCCGCACCATCGGCCAGGTGCCCAGCCCATGCTTCGAGTCTCGGCGGTTCCGGACCCCGTCCAACCCGCTTGTCGTTCCCTACCAAGCCGATCAAGGGCCGTGATATGCCAATCCTCGGACAGCAATTCCACGAACGTTTGAACAAACGGGTCAAAATCCAATTGGCGATCTTCACGACGGTGGCCGTGATAGCCGGTGGCGTGATGATCTTCGGCTACATCAGGATGCCCGCAATGTTTGGCGTCGGTCATTACACGGTCACCATGCGACTACCGCGAGCCGGCGGCCTCTATGCGAGTGGGAACGTCACCTACCGCGGCACCGAGGTCGGCCGGGTGACCGACGTGCACTTGACCGACACCGGCGTGGACGCGGTGCTGTCGCTACGCTCCGACGTTCCCATCCCGTCAGATCTGAACGCCCAAGTACACAGCGTCTCCGGTGTCGGCGAACAGTACGTCGCGCTGCTACCCCGCAGCGGCAACGGGCCAGCGCTGAAGAACGGTGATGTCATCCCGGAGGGCCGCACCTCGGTGCCGCCGGACATCAACGCGCTGCTCGACGCCGCCAACCGCGGCCTGCAAGCCATACCGCCCGACAACGTGAAGACAATGGTCGATGAGAGCTACACCGCGATCGGCGGCCTGGGCCCGGACATCTCCCGCTTCGTCAAAGGCTCCACCCAATTAGCCATCGACGCGCGCGCCAACCTCGACCCGCTCATCGCGCTGATCGAACGCTCGAAGCCGGTGCTGGATTCTCAGGCCGAGTCCTCCGGCGCGATCCACTCGTGGGCGGCGCACCTCGCCGACCTCACACACCAGCTGCAGACCAACAACACATCGGTTGCGGGCCTGCTCGAACAAGGTGGGCCGGCCGCCGCCGAGGCCCGGCAACTGATCGACCGGCTGCAGCCGAGCCTGCCGCCGCTGCTGGCCAACACGGTCAGCCTCGGCGGAGTCGCGCGCGACTACGGGGCGGGAATCGAACAGCTCCTGGTGATACTGCCCGGGCCCATCGCCGGTATCGGGACCGCTCTGCTACCCGACCTCCACACCAAACACCCCGGATTGACCTTGGACTTCAACCTCAATCTCAACGTGCCTCCCGTCTGCACTACCGGGTACCTGCCGATCCAACAGCAACACGTCCCATCCGGCCGCGACGGCACCCCCGATGAGGGCATACCGCCGCGCGAAGCGACCTTCGACGGGGACCTGTACTGCCGGATACCCCAGGACTACCCCATGTACGTGCGCGGCGCGCGCAACTTCCCGTGCCAGGTCGCCCCCCATCCGGGCAAGCGCGCGCCGACGGCGGCGATGTGTGAAAGCGACGAAGAGTATGTACCGCTCAACGACGGACTGCAATGGAAGGGCGACCCCAACGCCACGCTGACTGGGCAGGGTGTCCCACAGCCGCGACCCACTTCGCGGTCCGCACAAGCGGCACCACAGGCACCACCACCGCCCCCACGGGCAACAGCACCGCCGCCACAAGCACCGCCCCCGCCGATCGCGACGCCCGGCTACGATCCGCTGACCGGAAACTACGCGGCGCCAGACGGGCACTTCTACACCCAATCCGACCTGACCCAAAGCACGGAAGGGAAGACATGGCAAAGCATGCTGACGCCGGGGACGGGCCCGTGAGCGGCCGGTCCGCGGCAGGCGGCTCGCCCGCCGTAAAAGAGGCGCGGGGGCAGACGGAGAACCACAACACCGATGAGGCCGTCGACGACTACGCCAACATCGCCGTCCGGAAGAGCCCTTCCAACGCAAGGTTCGCGATCGCGACGAGCGTTGTCGCCCTGGTTGCATTAGGGTGCTCGGCCGGCTGGTTGGGATACCGAACGTATGACATCCGCCAAGCGCAGGTACAGCGCAACCATTTCGTGCAGGCCGCCCGGCAAGCGGCGGTGAATTTGACGACCATCGACTACGCCGAAATGGATGCCGACATACAGCGGATCTTGGATTCGTCGACCGGCAGCTTTCACGACGATTTCCAGAAGGGATCCCGGCCTTTCGTCGACGTCGTCAAACAGGCGAAGTCGAAATCGGAGGGCACGGTGACCGAGGCAGGCCTGGAATCACAGCACGGGGATCAGGCGCAAGTGCTGGTCATCGTGGCGGTGAAGACGACGAATGCCGGCGCGCCGGACCAAGAGCCGCGGGCCTGGCGGATGCGGATTGGGGTTCAGAAAGTCGGTGACGCTGCCAAAGTATCCGCTGTTCAGTTCGTACCATGACCGCTAGCAACGGCTACCGCACGGTTCACCGGATTGGAGTTCATCTTGGCCGTCGATATCGACAGCATCACAGGGGAGTCGTATCCCATGTCTGAAGACGCGTCCGTGCCTGGCGCTGGCGCTTTAGAGAACAATGAGCTCACCGAAGTCGGCGGGGGGCCCGAAGCGGCTGACGAGGCCGATGATGTCGAGTCTGTTGCAGACGGCGATGGCGACGCGACCGATATCCGGGCCGAGCCGTCGGGCCGATTCTCGTGGGTGCGCACCTTGGCCTACGGTGTGCTGCCGGTACTGGTTCTGGTCGTCGCCTTGGGCGCGGGTTATCTGAAGTGGCTGGAAGCTTCCGCGCGGCTGTCGCAGGAGGCGGCTGCGAAGTCGGTGCAGGCCGCGACCGAAAGCACGATCGCGATGCTTTCCTACCGGCCAGAAACCGCGGAGAAGGACTTGACCACTGCGGGTGACCGGTTGACCGGCGTCTTCCGCGACGACTACACCAAGCTGATCAAGGACGTCGTCGTTCCAGACGCCAAACAGAAATGGATCTCGTCGGTGGCTACAGTGCCCGCCGCGGCGTCCGTGTCGGCAACCAAAAACCATGCAGTCGTGCTGGTGTGCGTCGACCAGACCACTGTCATCGGCAACGAACCGCCCAGCAATTTCACTTCTAGCGCACGTATCACTCTCGAGAAGGTTCATGACCGATGGCTAATCTCGCAATTCACCCCAGTCTGACCCGGAATGCCGCCGCACCGACCATGGACATTCTCAAGACCGACTTCACCGCCTCCGATGAGTGTCGGGCCTACTCGTTGGAAGGCCGCTCGGTCGGCCACCTGTGCCCTGCGTTGATCTGCCAGCTGCGCGACTTTGCTGCTCACTATCGGCCGTTGGAGCGATGATGGCGCGCAGAATGCGACCCACGGTCGACGCGCGGCGCCGTTGTGCTGCGGCGTCGGCGCTAGCGGTCCCGCTGGTTGCGGCGACGGCACTGGCCATGCCAACCACACATGCCGACAATCACCGGCTCAACAACAGCGTCGTGGAGAACGTTTATACGCTTCAGCAGCAAGTTGGCTGTATCAGCAACGTCAAGGTCAACCCGCAGTTGCAGTTGGCCGCGCAATGGCACACCGATGACATGATGAACAATCGCAGCCTCGACGGCGACACCGGCTCTGATGGGTCCACAGCGCAAGACCGCGCCAACCGGGCCGGTTTCCACGGCAACGTCGCAGAAACCGTGGCGATCAAGAACTCGGTGGCAATCAATAACGTCGACGTCCTCAACCAGTGGTATTACAACCCCGCTTACTACGCCATCATGTCCAACTGCGGCAACACACAAATGGGGGTGTGGTCAGAAAACAGCCCCGATCGCAGCGTAGTGGTGGCCGTCTATGGCCAGCCGACGTGACCACACCACTAGGGGGCAGTCATTTCCGCACTCGACCCCTACGCCTTAATGGAGACCTTCTGTATTCGTGCGCAGTAGGAAAACAATTGAGCCCGAGCCCGATTCGGTCGTGCGAGGCGGTCGATATTCGGGGCGGTCCCACTCGTCGTCTACTTGTCGCGGCAACTAATCGCGTCATAAGATTTTCCAATGATTAAGCTCACGGTTCTAGCGGCGGTAATAGCAACGGCACTGGCTGGAACGGGCGTAGCCAGCGCGGCGCCAAATGATGATGAGTACTGCACGTACACTTTGTCGGCTCCAGAGCGCTATCGCAACGTCAACGCGGATGCGGTGATCGCCACCTTGCAACCGGAACACTGCAATGGCCAAGCGAACCCGCGGAGATCGCAAGTGTGTCTGTCCTCTCCCGATTTCCCCGGAGATTGCGGTAAGGATTCTGGCTGGGGCGTTGCGAAGGTGGTCCTTCCCTGGGTGTCCGGTCGCACGTATACCGCTACTGGTAATGGCTGCGCGGATAATGGCATTCCGTTTCACGTCGCGACGTGCAAGCCGTACGGGCCTATCAGCGCAACTCTCTGATCGCTCTTTTCGCTTGTCGCCTTGGGTTGATTCATTTTGCTTTTCCGTTGACGGTCCTGGAGCTCTCCGAGGTCATGATTGGTGCGGTAGGGAGTCGCTTTGAAGGACCGCTGGCAACTGTCGTGGAATTCGACCATGTACAGCCCGCCGTTTGGTCGCCCAGATCATCTCGCACGGCGTCTAGCAGTCGTGCATTTCAATAGCGGTTGCGGCCATGGGTGTTCCGCAATTGAGCGTGCGGCAGATCATCCAGAAGCCTGGAGCGCTAGCTACTTCGACCTGAAAAAGTCGGGGTGTGGCGGTGGCTGAAGTGGCCGTTGTTTGACGAGATGATGGCCTCGAACCCTTGGGCAAGAAGGGATCGAGGCCATCGTGCTGAGAACTTTAAACGACCAGCCGTCGTTGTGGGACGCGATACTGCCGTCGGAGCTGCTGGTGTTGCCCGACGAATTGGCGCGGGTGGACAGGCTGCTCGACGACCCAGCGTTCTTCGCGCCTTTCGTGTCGTTTTTCGACGCACGAATGGGGCGTCCGTCGGTACCGACGGAGACCTATCTGCGGATGATGTTCCTGAAGTTCCGTTACGGGCTGGGTTATGAGTCGCGGTGTCGTGAGGTGGGTGATTCGATTTCCTGGCAACGGTTTTGCCGAATCCCGTTCGGCACACGGGTCCCGCATCCGACCACGTGTTGACCGTCTCTCTGGATGGTGACCACGGGGCGGCCATTCGTCGTTGAGCGTGTCGATGTGAATGCCGGCGTGGTTGCCGGCTTGAGCTTGGTGGTGTGCACCATCAGTGTGATGAGGAACTGATGGGTGCGCGGCACCCCGCTGAAGTCTTGGCGGGCTCGCAGGGTGCCGCGCTGTAGTGCACGGAGGCACTGATGGTGACGGTAGAGGCTGATCTGGTCGGCGTCGAGTCCCGGTTGACGGCTGGCCAGATCGCGTGCCCGGCATGCTCGCAGGGTGTGCTGGGTGGGTGGGGGCATGCCCGGGCTCGGCAGGTCGAGGGCCTCGGCGATCCGATACGGCCGCGGCGGGCACGATGCCGATCCTGTCTGGTGACCCATGTGTTGCTGCCGGTCACGGTGTTGCTGCGCAGAGGTTACGCGGCACAGACTATTTGGGAGTCACTGTCGCTGCGGAGCCGCGGGCGGGGGCATCGGCGTATCGCTGCGCGGCTGCAGGTTCCGGCGGCCACGGTGCGGGGCTGGCTGCGCCGGGCCGGTAGGCGACTGGAGGCGATTCGGGCGTGGTTCCTCACGGTGGCGGTCCGAACCGGGGTCGACGTGACGATTCCTGACGGGGTCGGCTGCGGTTGGGCTGACGTGGCGGCCGCGGTGACCGTCGCGGCGGCGGCGATCCGGCAGCGGTTCGGGCCGGCCGGATTGCTGGGCGCGGTGACGCTGGCGCAGGTGCTGGTCGCGGTCAGCGGCGGCCGACTGCTCTCACCGGACTGGTCGGTGGCGTAGCTGGCGCCGCGGGCCAACACGAGCTGCCCCTGATGCGGGGCGGTAGGAATCGGTGATCCTCGCGAGGGCACCTGCCCGGCAGACGGTTTCGGGCCGGGCCATCGAATGTGTGAGGAGAACACCGCAGTGTCGTTGGAAGAGCACAAGCGTCGGGAGCGGGCCCAGGCGATCGGCTTGTTCCGCTATCAGGTGATCTGCCCGGCCCTGGCCGACGGGTTGTCGACCAAGCAGCGCGGCCGGCTGGTCCGCGAGATCGCCGACCGTCACCATGTTGATCCGTTCGGCACCCAGGTGCAGATCGCGCGGGCCACCCTGGATCGCTGGATTCGCCGTTACCGCGCCGGCGGGTTCGAAGCGTTGGTGCCCGAACCGCGGCGGCTGGCCACCCGCACCGATGTCCAGGTGTTGGAGCTGGCCGCCTCACTGAAACGGGAGAACCCCTCGCGCACGGCCGCGCAGGTGGCCCGGATCCTGCGCACCGCGACCGGGTGGGCGCCCTCGGAGTCGACGCTGCTGCGCCATTTCCACCGCTGCGAGCTGATGGGTCCCACCGCAGGTATGAGCAGAGAGGTGTTCGGCCGGTTCGAAGCCGCTGACCCCAACGAACTGTGGGTCGGCGACGCGTTGCACGGCCCGCGGGTCGGGGACCGCAAAACCTATCTATTCGGCTTCCTGGATGATCATTCTCGGTTGGTGGTCGGGCACCGGTTCGGGTTCGCCGAGGACACCGTGCGCCTGGCCGCCGCCCTGAAACCGGCGTTGGCCGCCCGCGGGGTTCCGGCCTCGGTCTACGTCGACAACGGGTCGGCGTTCGTCGATGCCTGGCTGCTGCGAGCGTGCGCGAAACTCGGTATCCAACTGGTGCATTCGACGCCGGGGCGCCCGCAAGGCCGGGGCAAGATCGAACGGTTCTTCCGGACCGTGCGTGAGCAGTTCCTCGTCGAGGTCACCGACACCACCACCGAGGACCTCGCCGCGGCCGGGGTCGACCACACCGGCGCCCTGTTGGAACTCAACCGGCTGTTCATGGCCTGGGTGGAGACCGAATACCACCGCCGCACCCACACCGAGACCGGCCAATCCCCGCTGGTGAGGTGGGAGACCGGCTGGGACCGGCTCGGCGGATTACCGGCGTTGCCGAGGGCGGCGGATCTGACCGAGGCGTTCCTGTGGTCGGAGTTTCGGGTGGTGACCAAGACCGCCACCGTCTCCCTGCACGCCAACACCTACCGGGTCGACCCCGCCCTGGCCGGCCGCCGGGTGGAACTGGTGTTCTCCCCGTTCGACCTGGAAACCATCGAGGTCCGCCATGGCGAGCGCAGCTTTGGTCCCGCGGTGCCGCACCACATCACCCGCCATGCCCATCCCAAAGCCCGACCCGAGAACCCCGACCCCACGCCGCCGGTGACGGGGATCGACTACCTGGCGTTGACCGCCACCGCCCATCATGACCAGCTGCGCGGTGATGAACGCATCGGCTACCACGCTCTCTACGGCACCGACACCTCGGCCACCGTCGGCTCGGTGGGCGACGATCAGGTTCCCGGGCAGCTCTCGATAACCGACCTGACCGCCGCCAGCGGCGAGTTCGAGGGTGAGGTGTCGGCGTGAGCATTCAACGGCTGCAATCACATTGGGGATTCACCCGGATGCCGTTCGGGCGGGATCTGGCCCCGTCGATGCTGCACCGCCACCCCGGCCACAGCGAAGCCATCGCCCGGATCGGCTGGTGTGTGGACCAATGCGCCATCGGGGTCATCACCGGGGAAGTCGGTGCCGGCAAAACCGTGGCCATCCGCGCCGCCGCCACCTCCCTGGATCCGGCGCGGCACGTCATCATCTACCTGGCCAACCCCACCATCGGCGTGCGCGGCATGCTCACCCACATCGTGGCCACCCTCGGACACACCCCGGCGTTTCACACCGCCCGCCTGGCACCCCAGGCCGCCGACGCCCTGGCCGCCGAGCACGCCGAACGGGGCCGCAACCCCGTGCTCGTCGTCGACGAAGCCCACCTGCTCGACAACCACCAACTCGAAGCGATCCGACTGCTCACCAACCATGACATGGATAGTGGTTCACCGTTCGCCGTCGTGCTCGTCGGGCAACCCACCCTGCGCCACCGACTACGCCTCGGGGTGCTGGCCGCGTTGGATCAGCGCATCGCAGTGCGCTACACCCTGCCCGGCATGACCGCAGCCGACACCGCCGACTACATCGGACACCACACCAAGATCGCCGGCCGCTCCGATGCGCTGTTCGCCGACGACGCGATGACCCTGATCCACAACGCCTCCCGCGGCCATCCACGCGCGGTCAACAACCTCGCCCTACACGCCCTGACCGCCGCATTCGCCGCCGGACACTCCATCGTCGGCGAGAAAGCCGCCCGCATCGCCATCAGCGAAACAGCAACAGACTGAAACCAACTCGCTTCACCACGGCGACCACCGCGTCACCGCAGCCAGGATCCCGTCACCGAGACCACAACGGCCCCGCTCACCACAGCGAGCGGGGCCGTTCTCATCGATCCCTCGTCATCAATGCCGATGACGCCGACATCGTCATCCACAGTGACGGCTAACACCACGTTGATGAAGCTGACCCGCCGGTGCGGCGATGCTGCGGTGGCCGGGCTCAACGATGCGCTGTTGGCCAAAGCCACCGAGCGCAAATTGCTGCGAACCGACAAGGTCCGTGCGGATACCACCGTGGTGCCAGCGGCGGTGGCCTATCCGACCGACTCGGGTTTGTTGGCCAAGGCCGTGGGCAGCATCGCTGGCACGATCACGCGTATTCAAGCCGCCGGCGGAGCGACGCGCACCCGGGTGCGCGACCGCAGTCGCTCCGCGGGGCAGCGGGCCCGTTCGATCGCGGCCAAGCTGCGTCTGCGCGGTGCAGCGGCGCGCGAGGAGGGCCAGGCTGCGGTGCTGCGGATTACCGGGGATCTGGCCGGTATCGCCGAATCGACGGTGCGTGATGCCCAGGCGGTGCTGCGCAACGCCCGACGGAGTCTGCCCACCGCGACCGGTCGGCGTTGCGGCCAATTGCGCCGAGCGATCAATGACCTCGATACGCTGTTGCAACGCACCGCTCTAGTGGTGGCTCAGACCCGCAGCCGGCTGGCCGGAGTGATGCCTGATTCAGCGACCCGGATGGTCAGTTCCCATGACGTCGATGCCCGCCCCATCCGCAAGGGTCGGCTCGGTAAGCCGGTGGAGTTCGGTTACAAAGCCCAGGTCGTAGACAACGCCGACGGGGTCATCCTCGACCACACCGTCGAGACCGGAAACCCTGCTGATGCACCGCAATTGGTGCCGGCCATCGCACGCATAACAGAACGCACCGGTGGTGCACCAACAGCGGTGACTGCTGATCGCGGCTATGGATACGCGTCGGTGGAAACCGAACTGCACGACCTCGGGGTTCGCCGCGTCGCGATCCCGCGTGCCAATAAGCCCAGTGCCACCCGCCGGGAGTTCGAACACCGAAGAGCATTCCGCGCCAAGATCAAATGGCGAACCGGATGTGAAGGCCGGATCAACCACCTCAAACGCAGCTACGGTTGGAACCGCACCGAGTTGACCACCCTGACGGGAGCTCGAACCTGGTGCGGACACGGAGTCTTCGCCCACAACCTGGTCAAGATCAGCGCCCTGGCCGCATGAACAGCGCAGACCAGCAGCCCGATCGACCAGCCTCGGCCGTCAGCTCGAGCGCCCTCAGACCATCAACCGTTTTTCAGGTCGAAGTAGCTAGCACCCGAACCTTTAAGGACTTCTGCGCAATCACGCCCTCACTGACATGCCGATCAGCTGGCAAGCACTGTGTGATTAGTTCCGCTGGCACTACACCCATCAGCGGCCGCATATTGCCTGCGTGTTCATGTCGCCAAAACTGCGGTGCGGCGCAGCTGGGCAGGTGGAAGTGGCACGACCCGTACACTGCATGGCGCATCGCTGGTTGAAAACACCAGCCGTATCTGGGTTTACAGCCCGAAGGGCAGGAAATGGCACCGAACCGCAGCCATGATCGGCTACGTGGACCAGGCTATGGGCATCAATTTGCAGTTCTACCAGCAGTATCGAAGCATCGGCGGGCACAACGGCCGCTTCGAGTTCCCCCGGGCGGCGAGAATGGCTGGGGGACGTGGGGGCGCAGTTGGGCGCTATGTCGCGCGATCTGGTCCGGCGCGATTCGCTAGCGCCGCCGGCGAATAAGTGGCTCCTCGCCGGGAACGGCCCGGTCTAGTTACCAGATTTAGGTTGCTCAACATTCAGCATGGCGGGGGATTGGCATCCCAGTCGGTCAATGTCCACCCTTCAGACGGACTTCCGGTGAGTACCACGTGACCGATATTTGGCAGTGACTTGCCGGTCAGCAGTGATGGATCGGGGTTGCGTACGTTCATCAGCACCCAGAGCATGATCGCGCCACCATGTGAGAATGCGACCGGATTTTGTTCTCCGCTAGCGTAAATGTGGTGCACCGCATCGTCGAACCGCGCTTCGAACTCGTTGCCGTCCAGTGATCCCGGAATTCGCGCGCTGCGGTCACCTTGCAGCCAACGCCGTGGCGCGGTCAACAAGGTCTGCGCTGCGCCGGACTCGGGTTGGCCTTCGTACTGACCAGCCTCGATTTCCCGCAGCCCAGGAAGTACCGTGACGGGTTCGCCGAGCGCTTGCGCCGTGGGCGCCGCCGTCTGCTGGGTGCGGATCATGCTAGAGGCGTAGATGCCGTCGTAGTGGTGGGGACTCAACTGCCCGACCGCGAGCGTCGCCTGACACCATCCTCTTAGGGTGAGCTCAGGACCAGGGGTCGAGGTGTCGATCAGACCCGACGCATTGCCGGCCGATTCAGCATGTCGCACCAGCGTTAATGTGATGGAGTGCGGGCCGGCCGCCCGCGCGGGTATGCAGCTCAAGGCCAGCATCGCGACGATGGCCGCAGCAACCAAATGTCGTACAGTCACGATGCTTTCACCCGCGCGCACATCACGTCCAGCCGACCCGATGCGCACCACGGTCCACACTGTGCGGCCTAATGCTGCATCGAACTGGCGGACGGCGACTGAGCGGACCGTCGCATTCTGCGATTGTCGGGTATCTAGGCACCAACAGGCCCGTTTGTGCCGTTTTGTGAGTTGCCGGTGCATGCCTGTTGCGCCTCCCGCGTGGCGAACTTCTGGCGGGAGATCTGTTCTACCCGCTCGATGTCCTGCAGAATCGCATGCAGCTCAGCCAGAAAGGCGGTACGACGTTGGCGGAGGTTAGTTCCCGGCTCTAGCAGTCGTTGATCTGCGGCCACCTGCCGAGCAGTGGCGAATAGCAATGCGGACACGGATTCATCGCTACGAAGCTGGCCTTGGGCGGCGTATTGCCGTCCCACGCCGAGGGCCAGCTTCGTCATCTCCTTGTCCGCAATCGCGGCTGGCGCGTCGTGGAGCACGTCGGCGACGACCGCGTACGCCTCAAAGAACGGTCGCAGCATGGTGTGCGCAACCAGTGGCCTTTTCGCATGCAGCAGTAGGTCGATGCCGGTGGTACCGGAGTGGACGTGTGCTTGCCAGTCGGGCAGCGACGCCAACTCAGCGGCGATGTGGTCGCGAAAGGCCATCGAATCGGCGAAGTAAAAGTCGAACTTCAGCAAGTCGCGTAATCGGAATGTTTGAACCCAGAACGCTTCGAGCCGGTCACCGTCGGCGATCCGCGCAGCGTGGGCCAGCGCCAGTTCCACTATTGAGGTCTCGAGGAATGCGTGAATCAGCGAGTTACGGTAGAACGCGGCCTCATGTTCGTGCCCTGGCGCGATGCGCCACACCGGCTCGCGCCCACCATCTGTACGCACAATTGGGTGCCCACCTGACAACGCGTCCAGTGCGGCGCGCACACCTTCACGGCTACGTAGCCGAACGGCGCTGTTAGTCATCGGTGTGTGGGTGCGGTCGAGATAGTCCAGGTCGTCTTGCAGCCTGTAGTGAAGCTCATCGAGTGTCAGCGCGGCACCGCCGGTAGAGAGCAGTAGTGCCACCACCAAACCAGTGGCGTTGATCGGGGTCGCGCGAAGGATTCGCCAAGCCACCTCGAACGCCATCTTTTGCAGTGCGAGTCTTTTGACGCCGGGTTCTGCGGTAATCGGGTCGTGAGGTGCACCCAGATACTCCCGCATGGATACAGTGTCGGCAAAGCGGACGTAAATCTTTCCGTAGTCGCGATCACCTTGAGCCTTGATGAAGTTGTAGAACCAGCCCATACCCTCGGGGGCCTTTTCACCGCCGCGAGCATATGACGCGTATTCCGCCGTCTCATGAAGTTGGTCGAAGCTGATCGATACTGGTTGGAGGAGAATATCTTCGGTGCGCCCGTCGAGGTACGCGTCGGCGATGTAGCTGAGCAGACCAAGTTTGGGAGGCAGCATCTTGCCGGTACGCGACCGGGTGCCTTCGATCGACCAGGCGAGGTTGAACCGCTTTTCTACGATATAGCCGACATACTGCTTGAGCACGTACTTGTAAAGCGGATCGTCGGCGATGTTGCGGCGGATAAAGATGACGCCCGAGCGGCGCATCAACGGGCCCATGAGCCCGAAGGCTAAATTGATGCCGCCGAAGATATGCGCTCGCGGAAGGCGGTTCTCCTGCAACGCCACTGTCAACACAAAGGTGTCCAAGTTCGAGCGGTGCGAGAACAACATCACTGCCGGATGGGTCCGTAGCGCCTGCTGCATCGCTGTGACCTGGTCGTTGTCGTAGTCGAGGTTAGGGTCGAACCCGCGGCGGAAAATCAGTCGGCCCATGCTGGGTATCAAATCGATCGAAAGCCTGCTCCAGCCAGTTGCGAGTTCATCGAGGATCTTGCTGGCTTCCTCGACCGTCGCACCCGGAATGTTGCTTAATCCCGTGCGAAATCGCGCCGAGGCGAGGATTTCGGGTTTCACCAGGCGCGGCGACTTGTACTCCGGCCCCAGCAGCCGATATTCGACTCGCTCGATGGCTAACGCAGCCCTTCGGGTGACGAACCGAGCGAAATCGCGCTCGTTGTCCTCACCGGTGGTGTCGCGCCACTGCTGACGCAGCTGCGCTAGCTTGGCCGTCTCCCCGGCGACCACCCGCGCGCGTGTGGGATCGGTTCGCAAGATCTGGCGTTGCTTGCGTTTGGTAGGGCGGTAAGGATCGCGTCCGGCCAGCAGCCCCAGGAGCTTGGAGCGGTTAGACAGATTCGACTCGGGCACCCAAAGTGCCCGCACCGGCACTACAGTCAGGTCGCCGTCATTCTGCAGATGCTCGACCAGTTCGGTCACCACACCAGGCGGCGGATCCTTGGCTGGAATCTGCACGACTTTGACATGAAGATCTGGACGCGTGTGGCGTTGCCGCTGCAGCCAGTCCTCAAGCAACTGCAACTCCACCGATGTAGACACGACCGCCAACACCAAGGTGTCATCGGTGGGAGCAAAGCTGTCTAGTTCACGTGAGGGCGATGGCCGTCGATCCATTACTGTTTGCCCCGGCTTGTCACCTGTGCATCCGACACTCGTCGCCGGATCCTTTTGCGCTGTCGTGCTTTTGCGGGTTGTTTCCGTGATCGCTCGGACACCGATTCGCACCAGGGGCCAGTCCTCGCGCTACGAAGCTGTATGTCCATCAGAGTCGAGTTGGCCCGGCTGAATGAGCTGCTTCGGGCAGAGCGTCGGCCTTGTGGTGATCAGCCGACATAAGTGGAAACACCTCGATGTCGATGGCGTACGAATGCAGCATCGATGAGTCGTGCGATGCGATGGGGCCTGTCGTGTGAATCACCACAGCGTTCGGAGTCTCACCGTCATCGCGATCCGTTCTGAATGGGCTGAGGCCGGCAGGGTGGTCCAACCACTCCGCTCCCGCGTACCGCCGAACGACAGTCCCATTTGGCGAACCCCCACTGCCATATTTTAATCTGTATTCAATATAGCCGTGGCACTACCTCGGTCGCAATCACGTCGTGCACTCACATCGGAGTTTCCAAAGCCGCGGGCATTCGGCGGGCCGTTGCCAGGAGGCTCAACCAAGCACGAGTTGACGAGTGCGGCAAAGATGGAACGAGGATCCTGGGCGCGAGCGATGAGCTTGATTCGGCGGACGAGTATTGCCAGCGAGCTGTCGGTTGACGGTTGGTATGTGTTGGTCGGCTTGAGGGACTCACGATGTCGATGTGCGGACGCCTTCAGGCGCGAGATCTCATTGCGTCGCAGTCGGTTTTTATGGCCTTGTTGTCCGATTCGATTGTTCCGCTGGCGCGCGCCGGTGTACAACGTCTGTGTTCTCCGCGGAGAGCGAAATGGGCATCTTGACACCTCAGCACCGCCGTTCCCTGCGATGAAAATTCGAGTTTCCTTGCCTCGGCTCACCGGTTAGGTTCCTGGTTTTCGGGTCAGCCGTTCGGCGGCGGCTGGCAAGCCCCGCCCTCAGCGCGGTGCCGACGTGGTGTCGCGCCCGCGGAGGCCGCATGCCGGAGCAGCTCGACGGTTCCTGTTTGGCCGTCGAGGCGGACGATGTCGCCGGTGCGGAGCCGTTGCATCGCGTCGTGCGTGCCCATGATGCAGGGGACGCCGAGTTCCCGGGCGGTGACCGCAGCATGGCTCTGCAGGCCACCGATGTCGACGATCATGCCCGCGGCCACGAACATCAGCGCCGCCCATCCGGGGTCGGTAAAGGTGGCAACGAGAATTTCTCCCGGTTCCAGGTTGGTTTCCGCCGGGTCTTGCACAACGCGTACGGGCCCTTCCGCCACTCCCGCGCATGCGCCGGTTCCGGTGATAATCGTTCCCGGCTCGATGGCGATCGCGTCTTGGGTGGCCTCGACGATGGGTCGACCTCGCCAGGCCGATGGCAGGGTCACGCGCAGGTGCGCCTCGCGCTGCTCTCGGCGCTGCGCGACGAGCTCTTGAAGCGGCGTGCCCGGGACGACGGCGCGGACCTCCGGCAGCATCAGATAGAAGACATCGGTCGCATCGTCTATTGATCCGGCGGCTTCCAGGTGTTCCCCGATGCGCCGCGCGGCGGCGCGTCCGACGTCGATCGCTTTCTGGCCCGCCTCTTTGGCGATCCCGCGTAGCGGCGTTGCCCGGGTGGCCAGGTGCAGGATGAGCCGGGCGAGTGGTCGCCGCGAGCGCGGGGTCCGCCGCAGGAGTTCCATCGTGGCGGCTTCCCGTTCAGCCGCGCGCCGGCGAGCCAACTCCAGTGGCCCTTCGTCGTCGGCTAGCTCGCGGTAGCGACGGAGTAGGGCCAGTACCGGGGTGGGATCCTCGCGCCAGGATGGGCTGGCGAGGTCTCCGTCGGATGGGGCGTGGCAGCCGTGCCGGTCGAGAAACCCTTTCAGTGATTGGGTCCCCCGGGACACGCGCCAGAGACTTTCGAGCAGTGCAGCCTCGGCATGCTCACCCTGACCGGTGAGCAGCTGGTGCGTCCGCTCCGCCATGCCCGCGGCGGCGGCCAGCTTCTGCACGGACTCGAACATCGGTTGGACGGCGGCCATCTGCGCCGTGATGTGTGTGATCAAAACCTCGCCGTAGACGCCGGATGCGAATGCTAGCAGCTCACGCGCCTGCGTCAGGTCCGTACCCGGGGCGGCGGCGACCTCGCGCCGCCACCAGGTATCGGTGCGTGCGTGCGCATCGCGGCTAGCCCGCGATGCAGTCAGCGCTGCCCTGGGTAACCGGACGAGCACCGCGGGGTAGCGTCGCCGCGAAGGCCGTGAGACGAACCCCTCCGGTATGACACCGAACCACTGTTCAGCCATCGCGGCTCCACTGGTACCGGGCATCCCGTCGGCGAGTCGACCGAGGAACTGCACGTTGACCGCGGTTCGGCCGTGGAAGATTCCCAGCGCCCAGGCGCGCTCATCCGTGGGCTGGACACGCAGCTTGCGCGATGCTGCGCCGATCGCGATAAACCCTTCGCGCACGGCGCGCTCCAATTTAGGTCCGCAGAACGACCACGTCAGGGGAGTCAGGACACCGGGCAACGCCTCGCCCATGTTCGTCGTCGTCCACCACTCCCCGGGGTGCCAGTCGCCGTCGAGGGGGTCCTCCGCGATCGAGAGCGGACCAGTGCCCGTCGTCCCGCTCACCTCGTTCAGTCCTTGACGCTGCGCTCGGTGAGGCCGTAGCCGGTTTGGCCATCCCAGGTGAACCGGGTTTGGCATTCGTACATCAGGTGGTGCGCATCCGGGCGGGTGCCGGGGACCCAGTCGTTGGTGCCGCGCATGCTGAGTGGCAGCGTTTGTAAGATCTCGGCCTCGATGACGATTGGCCCATCGGGGCCGTCGAGATGCAGCTGGTATGGCGCGGTCGCGTCCCGGCGCGTGCTCAGCAGCGTCTCTCCGGGATGCGAAAGGGTTGCTGCTGCAAGCCCATCGCGATTACCGACGACGGCATAGCGCAAGTTCGTTCCATCTGCGGCGGCAACGTCCATCACCATGAACAGCCGCCCGTCGGGAAACTCTCCGTGGCACCAGGTGTGTCGGTCGAGGGCGTTGATGTCGCGCGGGCCCACGGAATGGTCGCGCATGCCCGTGCCGTTCAGCTCGAAGCGCGAGCCTTCGAAGTCCAGGTGCCCCCGCAGCGACAGATGCTGTTCGTAGTGGGAGTGGGCCCAGAACTCGTCGTCGCTCATCTCGCCGATGCCGTAAACGGGACCAAGCGACCGCATATCGATGTCGAGGACCGCCTTCACGTGCGAGTCATCGGTCACCGTGCTCTGAGCGAGTTCCTCGCCGGTGACGTGCCGCGCGGCGCCCTCGAAGCGGATGTGCCATGACTCGAAAGGGTCGCGGTGGACGTACCGCAGGGCGTTCGCCGCCGGGCCGGCGGGCGTCTCGCCATAGCCGAAGCCGCGGTGAACAAGGAAGCGGTCTCCTGGCAGGAACGCAACAAAGGTCTCGTCCCACAGCAGCGGGTCCATCTGCGCCCGGGCAATGTGGACGAACACACCGATTCCATTGTCGGGGTCATAGCCGGAACCGTGGAAGCTCTCCGTCCACAACGGGACGTCACTGATCGCCTGTACGTTCTCGGCTTGCGGGGGGAACACGGTGGTCGACATGGGCGCTCCTGGTTGGTGAAACTCATGCTGTTTACCCGGGCGCTAGACGGTCCTCGGGCCTTCCGGCCAGAAACGTACCCCGGCCGGGCAGACCAAATCAATAACAATGTTCGGAATATCGATCGGAAACTGCTGACAGCGTGCAGTCAAGAGGCTAAAGTTTAATCTTGTGTCAAAAACAGCAGATGAGCATCCCGCCGTTGTGGCGTTGGACGGTGGTTCTTGGTTGCCCCGCAATGTCCTGGGCAACAAGGGATATGGCATCAATGCCATGCGCCGGCAGGGTTTGGCGGTGCCACCGGCATTTTGCATCACTACCGACATATGCGCGAAATTCTTCGCCGACCCAGCAGGCTGCCTGAACCGTATCTGGGACGCAATACGCGAGCAGGTGCGATGGCTCGAGGCGGAGGCGTCACGCACATTTGGACGCGGCCCCCGGCCGCTGTTGGTAAGTGTGCGCAGCGGGGCCGCCCAGTCGATGCCCGGGATGATGGACACCGTGCTCGACCTGGGCATCGACAACTCCGTCGAGCAAGCGCTTGCGGCGGCTGGGTCCGCGGAGTTCGCCCGTGACACTCGACGTCGCTTCGTCGACATGTATCGGCGCATCGTGTTGGGTGGCGACGGCCGTATAGCGATACCGGAGGATCCGTGGGTGCAGCTGCGCAGCGCGATCGCCGCCGTCTTCGCGTCGTGGAACAGTCCACGGGCGCTGGCATACCGCGCACACCACGGCTTGGACGAGGCTGCCGGCACTGCGGTCGTTGTCCAGGCGATGGTGTTCGGCAACCTTGGACGCAACTCAGGCACCGGTATTTTGTTCTCTCGCAACCCGATAACCGGCGCTGACGAGCCGTTCGGCGAATGGCTGGCAGGCGCCCAGGGGGAGGACGTGGTGTCGGGCAACGTCGACGTCGAGCCCGTCGACGCGCTGCGCGCAGCACAGCCGGTCGTCTATGAGCAGCTCATGGACTCCGCACGGACGTTGGAGCGGCTTGGCGCAGACGTGCAGGACATCGAGTTCACCGTCGAAGAGGGCAAACTGTGGTTGCTGCAAACTCGAGCCGCCAAACGGTCAGCCCAGGCCGCCGTACGCTTGGCGCTGCGGTTCCGCCACGAAGGACTGATCGATGACGCCGAAGCATTGCGCCGGGTGACACCCGCCCACGTCGAAAAGCTGCTCATGCCATCCTTGCAACCCGAATCCCGGCTAGCAGCAACACTTTTGGCCAAGGGTCTACCTGCGTGCCCAGGCGTAGCCTCCGGAAAGGCCTACAGTGACGTCGACGAAGCCATCGATGCCGCCGAAGGCGGCGAAGACGTCATCCTGGTCCGCGAGGTGACCAGCCCCGACGACGTGCAGGGCATGCTGGCCTCGCGCGGAATCATCACCGAAATCGGTGGTGCGACATCGCACGCGGCCGTCGTCAGCCGTGAGATAGGCCGACCGGCAGTCGTTGGATGCGGTCCCGGACTGGCCGCCTCGCTCGCCGGCAAGCTCGTCACAGTCGACGGGTCTGAAGGTGAAGTGCGCGAGGGCATCCTACAACGCGCCGCCTGGTCCGAGACCGACTCGCCCGACCTCATCGAACTGGCCGGGATCGCGCGACTCATCAGTCCGATCCGAGCGCACGCCAGCGGTGACTACCCGGCGCTTGATGACACATCCGCCGACTCAGTTGCGGCCGCACTTGCCGCCGGCCACACCGACGTCGTCTCACCGCACCCTCTGATCACCATGCTCACCGCACTACAACTGACGGAGAACAGGAAAGGGCTGGCCAATGTCTGAATTGACTGTCCTACAAGCCGTCCGACTCAAAGGTCGTCTAAGCCAGGCGGATCTGGCCGCCACCCTCGGGGAAGATCCCGACGACTTGGTCACGACGTTAGGGCGACTGACCGACGCTGGATTGCTGATCTCGGGCAACACACTGCGCATCAGCCCAGAAGGACGGGAGCGGCTCAATGCCCTTCTGGCGCAAGAACGTTCGGCGATTGAGCCAGGCGCCTTGGCTAAAACATACGACGATTTCCGTGTCATCAATGCGGTGTTCAAGGAGCTAATATCCGACTGGCAGATCAAGCATGGTCAGCCCAACGCACACGATGACGAGGAGTACGACGCCGCCGTGTTGGCCCGCCTCGATGAGGTGCATCAGCGAGTCTCGCCAATCATCGAAGCGGCGGCCAGCCAACTGCCCCGGCTGAACGCGTACGCCGACAAACTGAGTTCGGCCCTAGAGAAAGTCAAAGCCGGAGAAACGACCTGGCTCGCTCGTCCGATTATTGACTCCTATCACACTGTCTGGTTCGAACTGCACGAGGAACTATTGGTCGCGGCGGGACTGAGCCGCGAAGACGAAGCCCGCGCAGGACACGCCACCTAGGCAACCACGATGACACCCACTAACGGCTGTCCTCAATCGGTCGACGGCGGCTGCAACTTCGGCCCGTCGGCCGGTTCGAGGGCCGCCGTTGTGGAGCTGGCCACAGTCAAGCTAGATCCGAGCGATGTCCGCAAAAGATAAGGCTGACATCGCCTTACCGGTTAGGCATATGCATCTCACGCTGAGCATGCTGCCTCTATCACCCGCATGCCCGGTCCACGGAAACCTCACTGCAACCAACCAACGAAAGAGAGTCGATGACGCTCGACACGCTTAACGAAATCCGGTCCCGTCTGTTGATCCAGGATCTGGTTGCCAATTATTGCCATGGCATGGACAAGCACGATCTCGACCTGTTCATGGCGCTGTGGCACCCCGAGGCCGAGTTCCTGCCGGGCGAGCCGTTCGGCAACTTCTACGGTGCCGACGAGATTCGGCGTGCGGTGACCGAGTTGGTGTGGCCAGGCCTGCCGCGTACTCGTCACTGGACCGTGAACTTGGTAGTGAAGATTGACGGTGACCAGGCCACCGGGTTGGCAGACGTTATCGGCTCGGCCACCACGCCTGATGGCGTCATGGCGTCGGTGGACGCGACCTATGAGGACCGGTATGAGCGACGCGATGGCGTCTGGCGTTTTGTACGCCGCCGCATCGTGGTCCACGAGTTCACCGGGCTGGCGGAAGACTGGACGTTGCAGGGTGGATCAACAGGCTGAGGTCCGTATGTCAGATTTCGGGCTGAAGACCCCGGAGCAGGACATCGATGCCATTGCCGAACTCGAGATGGTGCTCTGGCGGCGCGGCCGAAGCTTCGCTTACCTCATACCCGTCGGCGCCCCCCCGCGAGATCTTGAGCAAGGTGAATCCGATGGTGTAACTGCGCAGCGTGAGGTATCCGGTCCACGCCGCGTCCTCAGACAGTCCAGCGGACTTGAGCAGGTTCAGCGTCACATCGATGAGTCGCTGCACGCCCTGACCGGGCACGGGCTGCAGCGCGGCGAGTTGCGCCACCGCTGGATACGCCATCAGGAGGTCGTGCGTCGCAGCCCAGACTTCGTGGAGCGCGTCCCACGGATCGGCGTTCTCCGGGACGTGCGGGAGTCCGGTGAGCACATCGTCGACGACGGCAAGCAGGATGTGCTGCTTGCTCCCCGCGGCCGCGTACACCGTGGCGATTCCGGCGTTGACCTGCTCGGCGACCCGTCGCATGGTCACCGCCGCGAGGCCTTCGCGCTGGAGCAGGTCAAGCGCAGCGGCAACCACCGCCTCACGCCCGACTCGGCGCGGCCGGCCCGGTCCCGGCCTGAGGGCATCGGCCGCGGCCAAGCCGCTGCCCATAGGGGAGTTCGCGTCGCTCATTGTGGTGTAGCCTACCCTGGAGTACATTGATCGGAACAGCGTTCGGAAAATTGTGAGGCAAATGTGGAACTTGCAGACGCACACATACTGATCACCGGTGGCTCGAAAGGAATTGGCGCCGCGGCGGCAAAGGCACTACGGGCCAGGGGCGCGCGCCTGACGCTGATTGCGCGAGAGAGCGACGAGTTGCACGACGTGGCCGCGGCGGTGGGCGGGCTGGCCGTGCCGACCGATCTGACCGATCCGGCGCAGTTTGCCGATCTGGTCCCGCGCGCCGAAGAGCAGCAGGGCCCGCTGGATGTGTTGATCAACAACGCCGCCCTGGGCGCTACACGGCACTTCGGCACCCTCACCGCCGAGGAGCTGCGACGCACCATGACGACCAACCTGCTGGCACCGATGGAGCTCGCCCGCCAGGCGATCCGGTCGATGGTCCCACGCGGACGGGGCGCCATCCTCAACGTGTGCTCGGTGGCCGGGGAGCTTGCTGTGCCGCATCTGGCCGCCTACGGATCTTCCAAGGCGGGGCTGAATATGTTCTCGCTGGACCTGCAGCGCGATATCCGTGGTACCGGCGTCAATGTGACGGCGTTCATCCTGGGCTCGGTTCCCGACACCGGCATCTATAACGAGGGCGTTCAAAACGAGGTGACCAAGCGCCTGGCCGGGCAACTCGAACGGTTCGCCAGCCTGACCCCGGCCAAGATCGCCACCCGCATGGTCAAGGCCCTCGAGTCCGACCGCCAGGGCATCGTGCCCCTGCCGCTGTCCTCTGCGCCGGCCGCCCACATGCGGGCGCTTCCCAGCCGTCTGGGAGACCTCGTTTTCAACCGCCAGCCACTGCCCGCCATCGATTTGGCTGTTCCCCCCGACCCCACCGAAGGAGTTCACGCATGACCGCCGTGCAGATGCACCGTCTAGCCCATCTGACCGATGTCGACGAATTGACCCATCCGATCCAGGACATGGCGGTGTGGTCCGAAAACTACCTCAGCTATGCGTGGTCACCTGTCAATCAGGTCGGGGTCTACATGCACTTCAACCGCCCGCCGTTCAACCCGCGGCTGTGGCACGACATCTTCGTGGTCTACCTGCCCGGCGACGAGTACCTCGTCGCCAAGGGCTTCACTTCTGAAACGGATGCGGGCGTTCGGGGTCCCCGCGGGGCGGGCCTGGACTGGAGCTGTGATGAGCCCTGGACGCAATGGACGAAGCGATTTGAGGGCGCCGTGCAGCACGTCACCGGTGACGAGCTGCGCTCGGGCGCACTGCGCGACGGCATTCACACCGGCGCCACAATGGAATTGGTGTACCGACAGATGGGACCAGTGTTCGGGGTGGGCGACCTCAGCCAGCAGGACTGGGCGATCGAGCATTACGAGCAACACTGCACCGTCACCGGTTGGATCGAGCACGCGGGCGCCCGCTACGAGATCGACGGCACCGGGCTCCGCGACCACTCCTGGGGGCCCCGCGATCTGTCCCGAATGGCCGACCACGTTTGGCTACACGGCCAATTCCCCAGCGGCCGCACCTTCATGGCCATCTACGTGCGCAACCGCTCCGGCGTCGGACACCTCGACTACCACGTCATCGGTGACGCCGAGGGCAATCTGCAGACGGCGAAGCTGCGCAACAAGCCGGTGATCAGCCACGACTCCCAGCCCCTTGACCCCTACGTGCTCGAATTCGAGCTTCCCGACGGCACAGTCGAGACGGTCACTGCCGAGGTCCTTACGGGTTGCCCCATCGGCCTGGTCGGCCAAAGTGAGATGGCCTACGGCGTGGATTTCCGGCCGCAGACGAGCCACTGCCTCTGGGAATGCCTGGCCCGCTTCGAATGGGATGGAGAGGTCGGCTATGGCCTGTCGGAAAGAACGGTGATGCGCTAGATGGACAGCAGGAGGGCAACGGCCGACCCGCTGCACACCGCTGACGCCGGTGACTCCTGGTGGAGCACCACGAACTTGTCGGAGGCTTTCCCGGGAGTGTTGACACCGCTCGATTGGTCGGTGATAGGACCGGCCGTCGAGCGCGCAACCCGGGGTGCGCTGGTTGCGATCGGCGCGCTGCCTAGGGCTGAGGCCGAGGTCCCAGAGGTCGCGGCCGAACGGGTCTTCGGCGTCTTTCACGGTCGCATCGCCAGCCGGATGGATTTCTTCCATCGCGTAGGAGCACTGATGCCAGGGACCACCGCCGACGCGGTGGTCGGGCAGATCTTCGGCAGCGTGCCCGCCGGGCTCTCGAGCCGCTCATCGAAGGGCCGTTATCCATATGTCGCGCTCGGATTTCCAGCGACATTCGTCGCCGCGCCACGCCGCACCCGGTTGATGCGCGCGGGAACGCGCGCATGGTGGGAAGCCGAGATCCTCGCCATGAGCAAACGCAATTTGTCCGCCGCGCGGGCTGCGTTCCGGGCGGCAGTCTTGCGGATGACTGAGAACCTCACCACCGACGGCATCCTTTTGCTGGCGGGCGCGCAGCCCATCTACGACCAGCTCACCCGGCTGGCAGCGAGTGCCGGGGCGGACCCGTCGACTCTGATGAGGGGGTTCGGGTCGCACGAAGAGTCCCAAGTAGTGGCGGATGTGTGGGACGCATCACGTGGTCTTGTGCCGCTCGAGGTACTGGTCGAGCGGCATGGATTCCACGGTCCGCACGAGGGGGTGCCGTCCGGACGCCCGTGGCGGGAGGACGACCAGCCGCTGCAAGACCTTGTTACCGCTTTCGCCGAGCTGCCCAACGACGCCGACCCGCGGATGGCGGATTCCCGCGGTCAGCAGCAGCGACGAGAGGCCGAGCATGCGCTATTGGCCGGTCTGAGGCCCAGGCAGCGGCCGACCGCGCACGCGGTGCTCCAGCTGGCGCGGATTTATCTCCCGCTGCGTGGCAAGGCAGCACGGACCCAGGCAATTGACGTCGTGCGCGCGGCCGCACGTCGCATTGGCGTCTGCCTTGAGCGTGCGGGCGTACTCGATGACGCCGAGGACGTGATGCTGCTTACCGCGGCGGAGCTGGCCGGCCCCCTTCACGGCGACGCGCGGGAAATCACGAAATTCCGCCGGGAGCAGCTCGATGCTCATCGTCGGTTCGACATCCCCGGGACCTGGCGCGGCCAGCCCGACCCGCGGCCCGTCGACAGCGTGACCGCATGCGGTGACGCGGTGGCGGGTCTGCCCGAGCTCTCCGGGGTCGGCGCGAGTGCGGGCATCGTGGAAGGTCCGGTCCGGATAGTGGACGATCCTTCGCAGCTCGACGAGTTCGCCCAAGGCGAGATCCTCGTGGCACGCACCACCGATCCGAGCTGGGCTCCGTTGATGTTCCTCTCCGGAGCCCTCGTCGTCGATATCGGTGGGCTCCTCAGCCACGCTGCGATTGTGGCCCGTGAGCTAGGTGTTCCCTGCGTCATGGGCACTCAGGCGGGTACGTCCGTGCTCCGCACAGGCGATCGCTGTCGGGTGGACGGCAGCGCCGGGACCGTCCAGGTGCTCGGTCGCGCCTGACCCGCGCGGTACCTGTGGCCAGCGCGCGGATAGCCTTTAGGAGCGAGATCGCCCGCAGCTGAATGACATCCGGACTGCTTCGAAGGCGAGTGCCGACATGAGTAGCCTCTAGCTGGGCTGCGCTGCAGATTTCAGGACCGACCAGCGGCCCTCGTAACTTTTTCGTATTTAAATTAAAATACGCTACGATGTCGGGTGTGGCCACCGGCTGAACACGCTGAGGAACACTCGCGAGGTTTGAGTGTTCCTGACAAGAACACTGGGTTGTTGCCCAGAGGGCCGAAGGGGGATCGCAATGGCTTATGTCATCACCCAAAACTGCTGCAAGGACGAGAGCTGCGTACCAGTGTGCCCGGTGGACTGTATCCGGCCTGCCAGCGGACCCGGTGAGTTCACCGGCACCGAAATGCTCTATATCGACCCGGTCACTTGCATTGACTGCGGGGCGTGCGCGGAGGAGTGCCCCGTGGATGCGATCTACTTCGAAGAAGAGTTGCCTCCGGGGATGGAGCGCTTCCGTGAAATTAACGCCACCTATTTTGAACACCACCCATTGCAGCCGGAGGAGAAGCGCCACTCAGCCGGCTACCACCGAGGTATTGAACCTGGGTCGTTGCGGGTTGCAATCGTCGGAGGAGGTCCGGCGGCGTGCTACGCCGCGAGTGAATTGATCCACACCGACGGCGTGGAAGTCAACCTCTTCGAACGTCTGCCTACGCCGTTCGGCCTCATCCGTTCCGGTGTCGCCCCCGACCATCAGCACACCAAGTCGGTCGTCGACACCTTCAAACATGCCTTCACTGATCGGCGGTTCCACTGCTACTTGAACGTCGAGGTCGGCCAACATCTTTCACATGAAGACCTATTGGCCCATCACCATGCAGTCATCTATGCGGTCGGTGCCTCGAAGAGCCGAGAGCTGAGTATCCCCGGCGAAGAGTTGCCGGGCAATTACGGCGCGGCTGAATTTGTCGGATGGTACAACGGCCACCCGGACCATGCTCACCACGACTTCGATTTGTCCAGTGAACGCGCGGTGATCGTCGGCAATGGCAACGTCGCCCTTGACGTAGCGCGGATCCTGCTGATGCCCGCCGAGGAGTTGGCCAAGACCGACATCGCCGATCACGCGTTGAAGGCGTTGTCCGAGAGCAAGATTCGCGAGGTAATTATCCTTGGCCGGCGAGGGCCGCGCGATGGCGCGTTCTCTGTCGGTGAGTTCTTGGCGTTGGGTTACCTCCCTGGTATCGACATCGTGATCGACAGTGACGAACTGGAAGCCGGGTCCGAGGACGGCGTTGAGACCAAACTCAAACTGGATATTGCTCGCGAGTATGCCCAGCGTGATTCCTCCCCGGATAACAAGCGCATCACCTTTCGCTTCCTCACCTCGCCCACTGAAGTGGTCGGTGACGGTCGGGTCGAGGGTCTGCGAGTAGTACACAACACTCGTAATGACACCGGCGGGTTGGTGAAAGGCGACCCAGCCCAGGGGACCGAGTTGATCAACACATCGCTGATTCTGCGCTCTATCGGTTACCGGGGCGCGCCGATTGAGGGTTTACCATATGACCCGACGATGGGCATCGTGATGAATGACCGCGGACGTGTACTCGACGATGATGATGCCGCGCTGTCTGGGACATACGTCACCGGCTGGTGCAAGCGGGGGCCCCGAGGAGTCATCGGCACCAATCGAATGTGCGCGCAGGAAACCGTAGCAAAGTTGTGGGAAGATTACGATGAAGGTCGGCTATCCCACGACGTTAAAGATCGTGCTGGCATCGACGCGCTGCTCAAGCAAAACGGAGCCGATCCTGTTGGCTGGCAGGGCTGGTGCGCCATCGATGCTGCAGAAAGTGAACAGGGCGCCCAGACTTCGCGGCCTCGGGTCAAATTCGTCGACATCGCTGACATGCTTAACGTCGCCCAAGGGGCTAACTGCGCAAGTTAGCGGGGCCCTCGACGGCGATGTGTGCTAACTCACTTTAGCGCAGTGTCGGGGATTCATCTGCCCCGCAGACTAGATTTCTTTGCGTCGACAGTCCGTTTGTCGGCGTCGCGGCATCTCAGTCCGTCCGCGCGGGATGACGTCGCGCGGGGTGGGAGACCTTGAAGAGCGCGGATTCGCCTCGTGGCCGGGGCCAAACAGGGTCCGCGTCACCGGCTTCCATCCGCATCGAGGATCCTCAAGTCAGATCGACAATGTATGAGGCGCCCATGCGCGAACTTTGAAAGCGGCTAACTGAGTTGTATCGCGCGCGTCTCGATGCGCTTCTAAACGGTGCGCATGTGCCGGCCGCTCGCGTCGGTCGAATGGCTAATCAGCAGCCTAGTGATTGGGCCATAACGCTTGTCGGGCAGTCTATTTGTTGCACCGATCATGGGTTAAGCACAGTCATCAAGCCGGAAGCTGCGGTACCTTGGGGTGCTGCCCCGGTGCTCCGCAAGCGGGTAGCACAATGCCGTTATTCTCATGTGCTGTGTTGAGTTTTCGGTAGACTACAGGTCATGACCGATGCCGGGCAGGCTGAGGGCCTGCCAGCGCAACTCTCGGCTTTCGACCTGTTGATGCATCGCGGCGAGGCAAACCCACGCATGCGGTCGGGGATACTGTCAGTTGAAATTCTTGAAATCACCCCGCCCTGGGACCGGTTCGTCAGCACATTTGATATTGCGTCCAGGCGTGCCTTGCGGCTGAGACAGAAGGTTGTTGTTCCCCTGGTCCCGACCGCGGCGCCGCGTTGGATCGTGGATCCCGACTTCAGCTTGGCGTATCACGTGCGCCGGGTACGGTGTCCCGAACCCGGCACGCTTCGCGAGGTACTCGACCTCGCCGAGGTAAGTCTGCAATCACCCTTGGATATCTCGCGTCCGCTGTGGACCGTGACGCTGGTGGAGGGCCTTACCGGCGGGCAGTCCGCGGTGTTGTTGCATGTGAGTCATGCGGTGACCGACGGTATCGGCAGTGTCGAGTTGTTTTCGGCGCTCTACGACTTGGAGCCCAAGCCGGCTGTCCGGGAGGCACCGGCTTTGCCGCTGCCGCAAGACTTGTCGGCGGTGGAGTTGGCCCGCGAAGGTCTGAGTCAGCTTCCGGGCGCAATCATCGGTGGACTGCGAGCCGCCGTGTTCTCAGCAACGCACGTGGTCGTGCGAGCGGCCCGTGACCCGATGTCGGCGGCTAATGACATTGCGGAATACGCGCGTTCCGCGACACGTGTTATCGCCCCCAGCGCTGCGCCGTCTCCTCTTTTAGCGCGTCGTAGCCTATCGACACGCAGCGAAGCAGTGGACGTCGGATTGGCGGAGCTTCGGGCTGCAGCAAAGGCCGTCGGCGGCTCGATAAATGACGCTTACTTGGCCGGTCTGTGCGGGGCTCTGTACCGATACCACGAGGCGCTAGGGGTGCCGGTTGAGCGGCTACCAATGGCGGTTCCGGTGAATGTGCGTGCCGACGCAGATCCGGCCGGAGGCAACCGCTTCGCCGGTATTAATCTGGCTGCGCCTGTTGGAGCGGTTGAGCCGCGGGCCCGCATCCATGACATTCAAGACCAAATGCGCCGAGGCCGTAAAGAATCCGCAATCGGCATGATGGCTTTCGTCGCACCGGTGTTGAGCTTGCTGCCGATGCCGGTGCTGGAATCGATGATCGAGTCGATCACCGCCTCCGACGTTCAAGCCAGCAATGTGCCCATGCATACAGCGCAGACCTATCTCGCGGGCGCAAAGGTTTTGCGTCAGTACGGGCTTGGTCCGCTGCCTGGCGTGGCGATGATGGCGGTATTGGTGTCGCGCGCGCGATCCTGCACCGTTACGGTGCGCTACGACCAGGCGTCAGTGACAGATGAAGCATTATTCGCGCAGTGCCTATTGGAGGGGTTCAATGAAGTCCTGACGCTAAGCGGTGATGCAGCGGCGCGGACGGTGCCGGCTTCGTTCAATGTTCCTCGATAGCGCGTCGAGAGCCCGCGAGCGAACCGTTGGAAGGCTGGCCACTTCGGGACGTCCCTACCCTCGCGGCGGTAGACCTGTGGCTAGTAATCGAGGTCAACGTTGCTCTCGCAGTGGCCATCAGCATCCTGGTTCGCAGCGTCACGTGAGTTGGTGCGGGCCGACTGTGATCACATAACGATCCTCCTCAACCGGCGCGTTCTCAATCACAAAATTATCGGATTGACCACCATGTTGAAACCCACCTGGTGGTGTTCATTATTGATCTCGGACTCTCAACGACACCCGCGGTCACACGGCCAGCGACAAGGCACTCATCACGTTGCCGCGACCTTGTTAGCGCTTACCGACGGCTACCAAACTGCCCTCGCGCGCAGCGGAGGTGAGGAGTTCTTTTGGCCGCCATCTCGTCGGCCTGCAACGCAGAATCGTTGGCAACCCAGGTCTGCGATGCTGTCGCCAGTACGCCTGGCGTGTTCCCGGTGAATGAGTCCATCGCGTTTTAGAGTCCTGTGGCCCGAGGTCGGGCCGGAAGGGACGATGAAACACATGGCTGGTCGTAAGCGGCATTCCGCGGAGGACATCGTGCGTAAGCTGCGCCGCGCGGATGAGCTGGCTGCCGAGGGCAAGAACGGCGAGGAGATCGCCGCCGAACTGCAGGTGTCGTCGGCGACGCTGTACAACTGGCGGCGTACCTACGGCGGCATGGACACCGACGCCGCTAAGGAGCTCAAGGAGCTGCGCGAGCAGAACACCCGATTGAAGCGGCTGTTGGCCGAGGCCGAGTTGGAGAAGGACGCGTTGCGGGAGGTCGCGAAGGGAAAATACTGAGCCCAGCTGCCAAGCGCCGCGCCGTGGACATGCTCAAGGACACGTTGAGCATGTCGGAACGGTTGGCGTGCAGGGCCGTTGGGCTGGGCCGTTCGACCTGCCGCCGCCTGCCACTCGGGCATACCCCCGATGACCCGGACGCCGAAATGCGGGCCCGGTTGCGTTCCTACGCCAGGAAGCATCCGTGTCACGGGTCCCGGCGTGCCTGGGCGTCGTTGCGCTTCGACGAGCGCCGTGAGGTCAACAAGAAGAAGGTCCACCGGCTGTGGCGCGAGGAGGGCCTGCAGGTCCGCGTGCACAGTCCCCGCAACCGAGCCGGGATCTCTTCGGTGCCACCGGTGCAGGCCGATGCCCCGAACGTGGTGTGGGCGGTCGACTTCCAGTTCGACTCCACCACCGACGGTAAGGCCATCAAGATCGCGTCGATGATCGACGAGCACATCCGCGTCTCGCTGCTCAACATGGTGGAGCGGTCGATCACCGGCGAGCACCTGGTCGATGAACTCACCAAGGTATTCGCCGCCAACGGCGGCCCGCCGAAGGTGCTCCGGATGGACAACGGCCCGGAGTTGGTTTCCCAAGCGCTGCAACGGTTCTGCGACGGCAAGGTCGGCACGACCTATATTCCGCCGGGCTGCGGGACAACGGCTACATCGAATCCTTCAACAATCGCCTGCGCAGGGAGTGCCTCAACCGCAACCACTGGAACACCCTGTTCGAGGCCCGCGTGGTTATCGGCGACTTCAAAGCCGAACACAACACCCGACACCGGCACTCGGCCCTGGGCTACCGCACGCCGGCCGAGTACGCTGCTGCCTGCAGGTGCACCCACACCGCGGTGGCCTGCATCATCAACTGAGAACGGATCAAACCAACCCGGCTCTAGGTGGCTGGTGTCGAACGGCCATTGTGGGGGCGCTGGTTGACCGGTCGGGCTATTGGGCGATGCTCGTGTGGTCGTGAGCGGTTCCTAGCTC
>NZ_JBYCKY010000858.1:0-1197 GCF_057473605.1 Mycobacterium sp. TH-M82
CCGGCCTTCTTCAGCGACAGCCCCCGCTCGACGGCGCCCGGGTGGTCGCGCGCCATGCCGATGATGTCGGAGTGGCCCAGGAAATCCGGTGCGTGCAACAGATAGACGTGCAGGACGTGGCTGTGGATCCATTCGCCGCAGTACAGCAGCCGGCGCAGCGCGACGATCTCGGGATCGACCTGCACGCCGCAGGCGTCCTCGATCGCGTTGCAGGCGCTGACCTGGTAGGCCACCGGGCAGATCCCGCACACGCGCGCGGTCAGGTCCGGCGGCTCGGTGTAGGCCCGCCCGCGCAGGAACGCCTCGAAGAAGCGGGGCGGCTCGTAGATGTTGAGCTCGACGCGCTCCAGCGCGCCGTCGCGCAACGAGACATGAAGCGCGCCTTCGCCTTCCACCCGCGTCAGGGTGCCGACGCTCAGCGTGCGCTTGGTGGGTGTCACTGCTCGCCCCGCTCGGCCGCGAAGGCGGCCCGGAAACTGGTGACGTTGAAGGTCGAGAACACCCGGTCAACGTCGGCCTCCGACATGCCGTCGCGGCGCAGCAGCGGGATCAACGTCGCGGTCCGCGGCGCCGCCGACGGGCCGAAGCAGCCGAAGCAGCCCCGGTTGTGCCGCGGGCACAGCGCGCCGCAGCCGGCGTGGGTGACCGGCCCCAGACACGGGGTGCCCTGCGCGACGACCAGACACGTCACGCCGCGCTGCTTGCACTCGGTGCACACCGTCTTGGCCGGCAGGCTGGGTTTGCGCCCGATCAGCAGCGCCGCGAGCGTGTCGAGCAGCTGTCCGCGGTCGATCGGGCAGCCGTGCAGCTGGTAGTCGACCTGCACGTGCGCCGAGGCCGGGGTGGAGGTGGCCAGCGTGTCGATGTACTCCGGCTTGGCGTAGACGACGGAAGCGAACTCGGCGACGTCGGCGAAGTTACGCAGCGCCTGCACGCCCCCGGCGGTGGCACACGCGCCGATGGTGACGAGAGTTTTCGACTGTTCCCGGATTTCGCGGATGCGTCGTTCGTCGTGGCCGGTGGTGATCGAGCCCTCCACCAGCGACACGTCGTAAGGTCCGCCGACCATCGCGCTGGAGGCCTCGGCGAAGGTGGCGATCCGCACCCGCTCGGCCAGGGTGAGCAGCTCGTCCTCGCAGTCCAGCAGCGTCAGCTGGCAGCCGTCGCACGAGGCGAACTTCCACACGGCCAGCGTGG
>NZ_JBYCKY010000859.1:0-6285 GCF_057473605.1 Mycobacterium sp. TH-M82
CTCCACGACAAACCGGGGCCTGCTACCCGGCGCTCCGGTACCTACCGGGACGGGACTTTCACCCGCTAGTCCAATCCAACTTCCAGGACGCAACATCGGGGCAGGCTATCGCCGCGGGCCGACAGAACTCACGACACGCGTACCCCCTTGATCCCTTAGTCTCGACCGCCTCCGCCGCCTAGGCTCTTTGACGCAACGCGTCGACAGGTAGGGGAACAATGGGTTCGATCCACGAGGTGATTGACGCGTTCCGCGAAGCGCCGTCGAACTCGGAACGTGGGACCAAGTTCGAGAAGCTCATGGTCCGCTACTTCGACCTTGATCCGCTGCTGTCCCAGCAGTACGGCGAAGTATGGCGGTGGATCGACTGGCCTGGCCGTAAAGGCAAGCCCGACACCGGAATCGACCTCGTCGCCCGCGAGCGCGACAGTGGTGAGTACACGGCTATCCAGTGCAAGTTCTACGAGCCGACGCACCAGCTCCGCAAGGAGGACATCGATTCGTTCTTCACCGCTTCTGGCAAGCAGCCGTTCACCAACCGGATCATCATCTCCACCACCGACCGGTGGGGGAAGAACGCTGAGGACGCTCTCGAGGATCAGACCATCCCGGTGCAACGGATCGGCCTGGCGGAGATCGCTGACTCGCCGATCGACTGGGACATCGCCTGGGTAGACGGCGACCTGCAGATCGATGTCTCCGAGGCGACCCGTCACGAGCCGCGTCAACATCAAGCCACCGCGATCGAGAAGGTGTTCGCGGGTTTCGCCGCCGGCTACGACCGCGGCAAGCTGATCATGGCGTGCGGCACCGGCAAGACGTTCACCGCGCTCAAGATCGCCGAGCGCACCGCAACCGAGAACGGTGGCAGCGCACGGATTCTATTCGCGGTCCCGTCGATCTCCCTGCTGAGCCAGACGCTGAGGGAGTGGACGGCGCAGACACAGCTTGACCTGCGTGCGTTCGCTGTCTGCTCGGACACGAAGGTGTCCCGCGCGGCGGAGGACATCAACACCTACGACGTGGCGATCCCAGTGACCACGAACGCCGCAACGCTGGCACACGAGATGGAGCACCGCAAGCGTGCCAAGGGCCTGACGGTGGTATTCACGACCTATCAGTCGCTGCCAGTCATCGCCGACGCACAGAAACTGGGTGTAGCGCCGTTCGATCTGGTGATCTGCGACGAGGCGCACCGCACCACCGGTGTCACGCTGGAGGGGGCCGGCGAGTCCAACTTCGTACGGGTCCACGACGAGAACTACCTGCACGCGACCCGCCGCTTGTACATGACGGCGACGCCGCGGATCTACGACGAGACAGTGAAGGCGAAGGCTGACGAGCATTCCGCCGAGATCACCTCGATGGACGACGAGACAAAGTACGGCCCGGAGTTCCACCGTCTGTCATTCGGGGAGGCTGTGGAACGTGGCCTGCTCACCGACTACAAGGTGCTGGTACTCACCGTGGACGAGGAGATGGTCGCCGCGCCGTTGCAAGCCCAACTAGCTGGCCCCGACGGAGAACTGCGCCTCGACGACGCGACGAAGATCGTCGGCGCCTGGAACGGTCTAGCCAAACGTGCCGGCAAGACCCCGGACGGTCAGGGATTCGCGCCGGGTGAGGTACCGATGCGCCGGGCGGTCGCGTTCGCGAAGGACATCGCTGCGTCGAAGAAAGTCGCAGCGCTGTTCCCACAAGTCGTGGAGACCTACCGCGAGATGCTCACCGACAGCATCGACGACGGCCACGATGTGAACACCACCAACCTCGATCTCGCGGTGCAGGTCCACCACGTCGACGGCACCTACAACGCGCTGGAGCGTAACCGCGAGCTTCAGTGGCTTAAGGCGCCTCTGCCGGAGAACGAATGCCGCATCCTGTCTAATGCCCGGTGCCTGTCTGAGGGCGTCGATGTCCCAGCCCTGGATGCGGTGATGTTCCTGCACCCCCGCAACAGCGTCGTTGACGTGGTGCAGTCAGTGGGCCGGGTGATGCGCCGAGCAGAGGGCAAGGACTACGGCTACATCATCCTGCCGGTTGCAGTCCCTGCCGGTGTCTCACCGTCACAAGCCCTTTCGGATAATCGCCGCTTCAAGGTGGTGTGGCAGGTCCTCAACGCTCTGCGCGCTCACGATGACCGGTTCAACGCGATGGTCAACTCAATCGCACTGAATACCTCCTCGGAACTGCAAGCCACCGGGCAGGGTTCCGATCAACTCCTCGGTGGACACATCGGCCCGACGACGGAGAACCCGGAGAGCATCGGCAACGGTGAGAGCACCGGCCCTACCGGCGGCGGTGACACCGGTTCCGACCCGGCCGTCGGCGTCGCGGACGGGAGCGGTTCCGATGGCGGGCGGCTGGCATCGCAGATGGCGTTGTTCTCGCTCTCGGAGTGGCAGGAGGCGATCTACACCCGCATCGTCGATAAGGTCGGCACCCGGACGTACTGGGAGGACTGGGCCAAGGACGTCGCGGACATCGCCGCGGCTCTCGTCGCGCGGATCAAGGTCCTGATCGACGGGGCCGACCCAGCGGTGACCGATGCGTTCGCTAAATTCCACAAGGGGTTGCAGGACAACCTCAACGACTCCATCACCCGTGACGATGCGATCTCGATGCTCGCGCAGCACCTGATCACGGCACCCGTATTCGACGCCCTCTTCGCCGGCCACGAGTTCGCGGCACACAACCCGGTGTCGAAGACGATGCAGGCGATGGTCGACCAGCTCGGCGGGGCGGGCCTGGAGGCCGAGACAGAACACCTAAAAGGCTTCTACGATTCGGTGCGTATCCGCGCCTCGGAGGTCACCACCGCTGACGGTAAGCAGCAGGTGGTCGCCGAACTCTACGAGAAATTCTTCAAGGTCGGATTCGCCAAACAGGCTGAGGCGCTCGGCATCGTGTACACGCCTGTCGAAATCGTCGACTTCATCCTCCGCGCCGCCGACCACGCGTCGCGCGAGGCCTTCGGCCGCGGCCTCACCGACGAGGCTGTGCACATTCTTGACCCGTTCACCGGCACCGGCACGTTCATCACCCGGCTTATGCAATCGGGTTTGGTTCGTCCCGAGGACCTCGGCCGCAAGTACGCCGGCGAGTTACACGCCAACGAGATCATGCTGCTGGCGTACTACATCGCCGCGGTGAACATCGAGACCACCTACCACGCGCTGGCCAAGACCGAGTACAGCCCGTTCGAGGGCATTGTCCTGACGGACACGTTCCAAATGACCGAAGACGACGACTCGATGGACACGGACATGTTCCCGCAGAACAACTCTCGGATCGTCAAACAGCTCGCCGCGCCCATCCACGTTATCGTCGGGAACCCGCCGTACTCGGTTGGACAGACCTCTGCGAATGATCTAAACGCGAATATGTCCTACCCGACGTTGGATAAGTGGATCGCGAACACCTACGTGAAAAGGTCTGCCGCGACGAACAAGAACAGTCTGTACGACAGCTACTTCCGCGCTTTCCGCTGGGCCACCAACCGCGTCGGTGATCACGGCGTTGTTGCGTTCGTGTCGAACGGCGGCTGGATTGACAGTAAGACGGCCACCGGTGTCCGACTCTCCTTCGCCGATGAGTTCAGCCGACTATACGTATACAACTTGCGCGGAAATCAGACTGGAGACTGGAAACGAGAGGGCGGCAAAGTATTCGGCGAAGGTTCGCAGACGACGATCGCGATTCTCATAGGAATCAAGGCTCCCGAGCACACAGGTCCTTGCGAGGTGTTCTACCGCGATATAGGCGACTACCTCAGCCGAGAAGACAAGCTGGCGGTCATCAGCTCCGGTACCGTCGACTCAATCGAATGGAGAACCATCCATCCAGATGTTTACGGCGATTGGATCAACCAGCGCGGCAAGGATTTCCCAACGTGGCCGCCACTTGGCAACAAAAAGGGGGGGTTGCGGATCTTCAAGACCCATGCCTACCCACTTCTCACCGCTCGAGACGCCTGGGTCTACAACTTCTCGCTAGAAGCTCTCAAGGAAAATGTCCCTGCCACGATCCAGTTTTACAATACGCAAGCAGCAATCGCCGCCGCCGCGAAGGCATCCGGCAACAACCCGGCTGACGCGATTAGCTACGACGCCAAACGCATCAGTTGGTCATCGAGCTTGATGGCGAAAGCCGAAGCCGGCGCGGAACTGCACTATCGGCCCGACGCGTTCGTGGAAGCTGAGTACAGACCGTTCCTGACTCAGCGCCTATATTTCGACCGCGACCTCAACCACCGAGTTGGACTCTTGCCACGGATGTTCCCATTTCCAGAGCACGAGAATATCGGATTCTGCGTGGTCGGGACCGGTTCAGAGAAGCCGTTCTCGGTCCTGATGGTGAGCCGTCTACCTGACTTGTCATTCTGGGGTTCAGGGAGCAGCCAGTACTTCCCCCGCTGGACCTACGAGAAGGCTGGCACCGACGACGGCACCCTCGCGCTCGAAGCCGGAGACGCCGGAGACGCCGGAGACGCCGGAGAGATCGACGAGTATGGGTACCGCCGGGTCGACAACATCACCGACGAGATCCTGAAGCGGTACCAGGCGGCGATCGGCGACCAAGCCACCAAGGACGACATCTTCTTCTATACATATGGCCTGCTGCACGAACCGGCCTACCGCGAGACCTATGCGGCCGACCTGAAGAAGATGCTGCCGCACATCCCGACCCCTGAAACGCGGGAGCGGTTCGAGCAGCTCGCATCAGCCGGCCGGGCACTGGCCTACCTTCACGTCGGATACGAAGACGTCGAGCAGTACCCAGTCGATGTGCAGCTCAAGACCGGCGCTGATTCGGCCGATCGCGAGACGTGGAGGGTGTCGAAGCTGAAGTGGGCCAAAAAGAAGGACCCAGGCACCGGCAAGATGGTCGATGATCTGACCAAGTTGATTTACAACACGAAGGTCACCATCGCTGGCATCCCCGAGGAGGCCGAGCGGTACATGCTCGGCTCCCGGTCGGCGCTGGCGTGGATCATCGACCGCTACCAGGTCAAAACTGACAAGGCGTCCGGCATAGTCAACGACCCGAACACATGGTGCGACGAGCACGACAATCCGCGGTACATCGTCGATCTGGTCGCCAAGGTCACGACCGTCGCGGTGGAGACGATGAAGATCGTCGACGGGCTTGCCGAAAGCGGATAGGACCCGGCGACTGGGCTATGTTTCGGATTGCGACGTGTTGTCGGTCCACCGAGATGGCTTCCAACCATGGTGACTACCTGTTGAGCGAGTCCACCGAGGGCTGGGTGCTCTACGACGACGAAGGCCGAACCACGCTACTGTGTAGCGATCTCAATGCCGTGCTACTTGACGCTGCCAAAGTGATGCGTGAGAACAGCGATCCTGTACGTGGCGGGTGGATCGCAGTGCCAAACCACCGAAGTGCAGACACTGCGTTTTCTCCCAAGGTAGGGCGCGAGCTCTTACAGGCGCAGGAGATTCACCCCATCGTGCGCGCGCGACTGCGGCGACTCTTCAAACGCGTCCAAGACACGTACTCCGAACGCCGGCACCATCGCTGACTGGACTTCTTGTGTTGTCATCCAACGGATTTGACAAGCTTCCTCGGTAGCGTACGGCTCACCCCCTGTCGGCCGACAGCGGTACACCAATGCGACGATTCCGCGTGCCAGATTCTTGTAGACACCAGTGAGCCGCTCGACCGTGACCTCAAGTCCGGTCTCTTCCAAAACCTCACGTCGAACACCGGCCTCGAACGGCTCATCGAGTTCGAGCACACCGCCCGGAGGCTCCCAGTGCCCGTTGTCGTCGCGCTTGATGACCAACACCCGGCCATCATCACGGACTACGATGCCGGCGACGCTGACCGAGTGTTTCGGTGTGGCTGCCATGCGCAAGACTCCTCTGCGGCCGACTTTATTTAGTGACAGGGGATGTATCGTTTCCCTAGACTAGTCGCCTAGACATGTAGGGGAAGGCTCTCAGGTGCTCCAACTTGGCCAGATCGACCGGGCCGACGATAAGCCGCCGTATCGGCAGATCGCCAGCATGTTGCGCGACTCCATCATGTCTGGCCAGCTAGAAGCTGGTGCACGTCTGCCCTCCGAAGCCGAGCTGATCGAGCATTTCAGGGTCGCCCGGATGACAGTCCGCCAGGCAGTACAAGAACTGCGCGCCGAAGGCCTGGTGATCTCCGAGCATGGTCGCGGTGTGTTTGTGCGACCCGCTCCCCCAATTAGGAGGCTCGCCTCCGATCGCTTCGCGCGGCAACATCGCGCCAGCGGCAAAGCCGCATTCACCG
>NZ_JBYCKY010000860.1:0-1350 GCF_057473605.1 Mycobacterium sp. TH-M82
GCAGCCTGAGCCCCGAATACGTCATCTCCACCTTGGGTCGTCTCGCCGGGCCCGACGCGATCTACGTCGCCGGGGTGGGCCAGCACCAGATGTGGGCCGCGCAGTTCATCAGCTACGAGAAGCCGCGCACCTGGCTGAACTCCGGCGGTCTGGGCACCATGGGGTTCGCCATCCCGGCCGCGTTGGGCGCCAAGATAGCCCGGCCGGACGCCGAAGTGTGGGCGGTCGACGGTGATGGCTGCTTCCAGATGACCAACCAGGAGTTGGCCACCTGCGCGATCGAGGGTGCGCCGATCAAGGTCGCGCTGATCAACAATGGCAATCTCGGCATGGTGCGCCAATGGCAGACCCTGTTCTACGGCCAGCGCTACTCGCAGACCAACCTGGCCACCCACTCGCACCGCATCCCCGACTTCGTCAAGCTGGCCGAGGCCCTCGGCTGCGTCGGATTGCGGTGCGAGCGCGAAGACGACGTCGTCGAGGTGATCAACGCCGCACGTGCGATCAACGACCGGCCGGTGGTGATCGACTTCGTCGTCGGCGCCGACGCGCAGGTCTGGCCGATGGTGGCCGCCGGAACCAGCAACGACGAGATTCAGGCCGCCCGTGGCATCCGTCCGTTGTTCGACGACGACGAGACCGAAGGGCACGCTTGATGTCCGCCTCTGTGCCTGGTGGTTCCGATTCGACGACACACACATTGTCGGTGCTGGTCGAGGACAAGCCCGGGGTGCTGGCCAGGGTGGCGGCGCTGTTCTCGCGGCGCGGTTTCAACATCGAGTCGCTGGCCGTCGGTGGCACCGAACAGAAGGACATGTCCCGGATGACGATCGTCGTTTCGGTGGAGGACGTTCCGTTGGAGCAGATGACCAAGCAGCTCAATAAGTTGGTCAACGTCATCAAGATCGTCGAGCAGGACGAGAGCAAGTCGGTGGCAAGGGAGTTGACGCTGATCAAGGTACGAGCCGACGCCGGCACCCGCGGCCAGGTGATCGAGGCCGTGAACCTGTTTCGTGCCAAGGTGATTGACGTATCTCCGGAGTCGTTGACCGTCGAGGCCACCGGAACGCCGGGCAAGGTGGACGCGCTGCTGCGAGTCCTGGAGCCCTACGGGATCCGCGAGATCGTCCAGTCCGGGATGGTGGCGCTGTCTCGCGGCCCGCGCAGTATCGGCTCGGTGAAATAACGAGCCAAGTAACCAGCAAGGAGAAATCTGTATGGCAGTCCAGATGTTCTACGACGACGACGCGGACCTGTCGATCATCGCCGGCCGCAAAGTCGGGGTGATCGGATACGGCAGCCAAGGGCATGCGCACTCGCTGAGCCTGCGCGACTCCGGCGTGCGGGTGC
>NZ_JBYCKY010000861.1:0-1004 GCF_057473605.1 Mycobacterium sp. TH-M82
CGTTCACCGACGCCGACCGCATCGTCAAGGAGGTTGCCGACGAGATGGGCGTCGGCGACACGTTCGTGCCGACCCCGGTCGGGGTGTTCTTCGGCGCCGACGGCGCTGACGGCCCCGCCGGCGGCAAGACCGTGCCCGATCCGTATTTCGGCGGTGCCGGGCCGGCCCGCACCGGCTGCGTCGAATGCGGCGAGTGCATGACCGGCTGCCGGCACGGCGCCAAGAACACCCTGGTGAAGAACTACCTGTATTTGGCGGAATCGGCTGGCGCGCAGGTGCATCCGATGACGACGGTGACCGGCTTCGAGCAGGGGCCCGGCGGACTGTGGCAGGTGCGAACCGCGCGTACCGGGCTGTCGCCGCGGCGTCGCCATAAGACCTTCACCGCGACGTACCTGGTGCTGGCGGCCGGCACCTACAACACCCAGCGGCTGCTGTTCACGATGCGGGACAAGGGCAAATTGCCGAAACTGTCCGCCAAGCTCGGGGTGCTGACCCGCACCAACTCCGAGTCGATCGTCGGCGCGGCCCGGTTGCAGGTGAGCCCGCAGCTCGACCTGACCCGCGGGGTGGCGATCACCTCGTCGATCCACCCCACCGCCGACACTCACATCGAGCCGGTCCGCTACGGCAAGGGCTCCAACGCGATGGGCCTGCTGCAGACCCTGATGACCGACGGCGCCGGACCGTTGGGCACCGACACCCCGCGGTGGCGACAACTGCTGGACCAGGCCCGCGAAGACCCGAGCAACATGCTGCGGCTGCTCAACCCGCGGCACTGGAGCGAGCGCACCGTGATTGCGCTGGTGATGCAGCATCTGGACAACTCGATCACGACGTTCACCCAACGCGGCAAGCTGGGTATCCGGCGCTACTCCAGCAGGCAGGGCCACGGCGAGCCCAACCCGAGCTGGATCCCGGTCGGCAACGAGGTCACCCGCCGGATCGCCGCCAAGATCGACGGGGTGGCCGGCGGCACCTGGGGTGAGTTGTTCAACATCCCG
>NZ_JBYCKY010000862.1:0-2866 GCF_057473605.1 Mycobacterium sp. TH-M82
GCCAGGACACCGAGTACGCCGCGCACCGGCAGCGGTTCCTGGCCGAACAGGGCTACGGCTACGTCATCCGCGACGCCGACGACCTGCTGGGCCCGGCGATCTAGCTTGCCGGCGAGTGTGCGTGTTCCCGTACGACAGGCAGAGGCGGGTCACGGTTTTGCCCACGCTCACGCCGAGATAGCGCCGCGGTAGCCTCGAATCATGGCGCTTACCAAGGAAGAGCGTGAAGCGTTTCTTGCCGAACTGCACGTCGCCGCGCTGTCGGTGAACGCCGGAGACGCCCGGGGGCCGTTGACGGTGCCGATGTGGTATCAGTATGCGCCGGGCGGGCAGCCCTGGGTGCTGACCGGTGCGGACTCGCGGAAGACCCGCCTGATCAGGGCAAGTGGCTGGTTCTCGCTGATGGTTGGGCGCACCGAGCCGACGTTGCGTTACGTCGCGGTCGACGGGACAGTCGGCCGGATCGAGCCCGGCACCGACGACCATCACATCGAGCTGGCGCGGCGCTATCTGCCACCCGAGCGCGCCGACAGATACCTCAAATTCGCACTGACCGAGCTTGGCGAACAGGTGGTCATCTACCTACAACCGCAGCACTGGAACTCCGCCGACCTGGGCGCCGTCTAGCTGCCATGGGTGCTAAACGTCTACGGTGGGGCCATGGCGTCCCTGCACACCGTGTTCCGGATTTTCTACCAGATCGGGTTTACGCCGTGGGACGGCCATCCGCAGTCGGCGACGCTGCGGGAACTGATCGAGGGACCTGACGCGTTGCCTCCTGGATCGGCGCTGGACGTCGGATGCGGCACCGGGGACTCGTCTGTCTACCTGGCCCGGCACGGATGGGACGTCACCGGGGTGGACTTCGTTCCCAAGGCGCTCGACAACGCGCGGGTCAAGGCCCGCAGCGCTGACGCTGCAGTCAATTTCGTCCGCGCTGACGTCACGCATCTGGGTGAGGCCGGGATCGGTGCGGACTTCCAGCTGATCGTGGACAACGGCTGCCTGCACGGCATGACTGGCCACGACCGGACCCTTTATGTCCAAGAGATCACCGCCGCCGCAGCCCCGGGCGCGCGGTTGTCGATCACAGCCTTCCAACGCGGTGGCCGGATCGCGCCGGCCGGCATCGACCAGGCAGAGATTGAGCGTCGATTCGCGCCGGAATGGACGCTGCTGTCGGCGGCAGATGAACCGCGGTGGGGACCACGAGGCCTCCTCGGCGCGTGGTTCGCGAGCAGATTCGTGGTACGCAGCTACGTGCTGCAGCGCCTCCAGTAGTCATCCGGACAGGCACGAAAGCCCACGAAAGCCCACGGAAAGCCCACGAAAGCCATTGCCAAACCTGTTTTTTCAGATGTTTGCGGGCATGTCTTACCGTTAGACGGTCAGCGACTCCGGCGGGGTGAACCGTTCGCCGTAGGTGGCGGCCAGCTCCTTGGCCCGGGCCACAAAACCTGCTCTGCCACCGGGGTAGCCGACGACGTACTGGGCGGTCCCGCCGGTCCACGGCGGGAAGCCGATGCCCATGATGGAGCCGATGTTGGCGTCGGCGGTCGACGTCAGCACACCCTCGTCGAGGCACTTCTGGGTCTCCAGTGCCTCGGCGAACAGCATCCGGTCGATCATGTCCTGCAGCGGCGGAGTCGACGAGCCGGACTTGAACGTCTCCCGCAGCCCGGGCCACAGGCCGACCCGCTTGCCGTCCGCGTAGGAGTAGAAACCGGCGCCCTTCAGCCGTGACGGCCGCCCGAGGGCGATCATCTTCTCGACGACCGCCTCGGCCGGATGCGCCGTGTAGGTGCCACCGGCGCTCTCCACACCCTTGCGGGTCGCGACCGCGATCTTGTGCATCAACTCCAGGTTCAGCTCGTCGGAGAGCTGCAGCGGCGGCGCCGGGTAGCCGGCCTGGCTGCCCGCGTGCTCGATGCTGGCCGGCTCCACACCCTCACCGAGCATCGCGATCGCCTCGTTGATGAAGGTGCTGATGACCCGGCTGGTGTAGAAGCCACGACTGTCGTTGACCACGATCGGGGTCTTGCCGATCGCCAGCACGTAGTCGAATGCCCGGGCCAGCGTCTCGTCGGAAGTTTTCTCGCCCTTGATGATTTCCACCAGCGGCATCTTGTCGACCGGGGAGAAGAAGTGGATCCCGATGAAGTCCTCCTGGCGTTTGACGCCGGCGGCCAGACCGGTGATCGGCAGGGTGGAGGTGTTCGACCCGAGCAGCGCGTTGGGTTCGACGATGTCCTCGATCTCGCCGAACACCTTGTGCTTGAGCCCCTGGTCCTCGAAGACCGCCTCGATCACGAAGTCGACACCGGCGAGGTCGGCCGCGTCGGCCGTCGGGACGATCCGGGTCAGCAGCGCCCTGGAACGCTCCTCGGTGGTCTTGCCCCGAGACAGCGCCTTGGCTTCGAGCTTCTCGGAGTAGCCCTTGCCCTTCTGGGCGGCTTCGGCGGAAACGTCCTTGAGCACCACGTCGAAACCGGCGCGGGCCGACACGTAGGCGATCCCGGCGCCCATCATGCCGGCACCGAGCACGCCGACCTTGGTGACCGGGGTCTTCCCGATGCCGTCCGGGCGGCTGCCGCCGCCGTTGATGTGCTGCAGGTCGAAGAAGAACGCCTGGATCATGTTCTTGGCGACCTGGCAGGTGACCAGCGACGCGAAATAGAGGCTCTCGATGCGGGTGGCAGTGTCGATGTCGTCCTGCGCGCCCTCGACCGCGGCGTCCAGGACGGCCCGCGGTGCGGGCATCGGTGCACCCTTGAGCTGTATTTTCAGCAGAGCCGGGAACGACGGCAGCACCGCTGCCAGCGCCGGCGTGGCCGGAGTGCCGCCGGGCATCTTGTAGCCCTTGGCA
>NZ_JBYCKY010000863.1:0-12928 GCF_057473605.1 Mycobacterium sp. TH-M82
TTGGCGATACCGGGCAGGTGGAAGACGTTCTTGGCCACCTTGTCCAAGATGAGCATGTCGGCGGGGTTGCGCATGTCGTGATCGGTCTCGATCATCAGCAGTTCGGGGTTCATCCGGGCCTGGGAGAAATGCCGTTCGGCGGCGGCGTAGCCGACATTGGCCGGGGCCGTCGCGGGCAGATAGCGGCGGGCGTCGTAGCTCGTCTTGTAGCCCGGCAGGGCGAGCAGCCCGATGAGGGCGATCGCGCAGGTCACCACCAGGATGGGCCCCGGCCACCGCACGACGGCGGTGCCGATGCGTCGCCACTCGCGGGTCCGCATGGTGCGTTTGGGCTCGAAGAGACCGAAGCGGCTGCCGATGGCCAGCACGGCGGGGGCCAGCGTGAGCGCACCGGCCAGCGCGACGAGGACGCCCGCCGCGGCCGGGATGCCGAGGCTCTGAAAGTAAGGCAGCCGGGTGAAGCTCAGGCAGAACACCGCGCCCGCGACAGTCAGCCCCGATCCCAGGATGACGTGTGCGGTCTCGCCGAACATGGTGTGGAAGGCCTGTTCGGCGTCCTGGCCGGACTGCCGCGACTCCTGATAGCGGCCGAGGAAGAAGATCACGTAATCGGTGCCGGCGGCGATCACCAACAGGGTGAGCAGGTTGGTCGCATACGTGGAGAGCCCGATGATTCCGGTGTTGCCGAGGAAGGCGACGACCCCGCGCGCCGCCGCCATCTCGACGAGGACGGTCAGCAGCGCGAGGATCATCGTGACCACCGACCGGTAGACGAAGAGCAACATCACCGCGCTCACCCCGACGGTGATCGCGGTGACCTTCACGGTGCCCTTGCTGCCCACGTTGAACTGGTCGGCGATCAGCGGTGCGGCCCCGGTGACGTAGGCCGTGACGCCGGGCGGCGCCGGCGTCTGCGCGACGATGTTCCGCAGGGCGTTGACGGACTCGATCGCCAGCGCCTCCCCCTGGTTGCCGGTCAGATACACCTGGGCATACGCCGCCTTGCCGTCGGTGCTCTGCGCGCCGGCCGCCGTCAGGGTGTCTCCCCAGAAGTCCTGGACGTGCTGCACATGGGTGGTGTCGTCGGCGAGCTTGTGGATCAACTCGTTGTAGAACAGATGGGCGTCGTCCCCGAGCGGTTTGTCGCTTTCCAGGACGATCATGGCCACGCTGTCGTAGTTGAACTCCTGAAACACCTCGCCCATGCGTTTCATGGCGCGCATCGACGGCGCGTCCGCTGGACTCATCGCGACGTTGTGCAACTTGCCGACCTCTTCCAGCTTCGGTACGGCAGCGTTGGTGATCGCGGCCAGCGCCAGCCAGAACAACAGGATCGGCACCGAAAGCCGCCGGATGGCGCTCGGCAGGAAGGAGTTTCGCGGTGCGTGGTGGTCACTCATCCGGACTTGTCCAGGCAGAAGGTGTAGGCGTTCACTGCGTTGACCGTCCTTTCGTCCTTGACGGCGCCGTTGACGGTGATGCGGCAGCCCAGGAAGTCGCTGTCGCCCTGGGCCACCAGGTTTCCCATCACCGCCGGCTCGGTGGTGGTGATCGTGTACGACCACGGCAGGGGCACGCTCACCACCTGCTGCGGTTGGGCGTCGACGTCTAGGTAGTTGATCGTCGCCGTGCTGCCCGGTGCGCCGAAAACCTCGAGCACCATCTGCTTGGGATTGAACGGGATGATGTCGTTGGAGATGCCGCCGGCGGCGGGCGTGCCGTGCTGAGCGCCGAAGGCCCCGTTGAGCCGGTACATCGCAAACCCCGCGACGCCGACGACGACGACGGCGACTAGCAGCATCCACCGCCGCCTGACCAGCCTGGTCACTGACACCCGTCTCACCTGATTAACGCCTCTTATCCAATAGCTAAACGGTACGGTACCGGACTGATCCACGACAAGAGATTCACCCCGGGTCAGCCCGTGGGCCGGGTGAGGCTGGGGATGAGGACGCCGTCGACCAGCGCCTGCACGGTGTGCGCGGACGGCGGGCGGTTCTCGATGATGGCGCGGAAGACGAGGTAGCCCGGCAACACGTCCCAGAGCTCGTCGTTGACGGCTGCCGGGTCGATCTCGCCGCGGTCCACGGCCTGGCGCAAGACGTGCTGAATCAACGCCTTGCGATGGTCGACGAACTGGCGTTGCATGACGTCGTTGAGCGCGCTGTTGCGCGACACCTCGACGAGCACCGCGCGGATGGTGCCCGCGTGCCGGCGGACGTGTTGGGCGATCAGCTCCCCCAGCCGCAGCAGATCCCCCCGCAGGGTGCCGGTGTCCGGTGGAACCGCAACCTGCCGGGTGCCCTCGATGAACGCGGCCAGCACCAGCTCGGCCTTCGACGGCCAGCGCCGGTACACGGTGGCCTTGCTGGCGCGGGCGGTGGTCGCTACCGCGTCCACCGTCAACCGGTCGTATCCGTGTTGTTGCAGCAGCCGCAGCGTCACCGCCAGCAACTCGGCCTCCCGCGGCGACCACGGGGACGGCGCCGTCGCGCGGTCGGCGGTCCGGGGCACGGTGTCCACGATAGAACCGTCAGAAGCATCCGTGTCGTGCACGGCTGCGATTGTCTCCTGCGCTACCGTGAGCGGTGATGGCCAACACCACCACCAGGCTCACCAGTGATGCGATGGCGTTCCTCACCGAACGTCATCTGGCGATGTTGACCACCCTGCGCGCCGACAACTCCCCGCACGTGGTGGCGGTGGGCTTCACCTTCGACCCCAACACCCACATCGCCCGGGTGATCACCACCGGCGGCTCGCAGAAGGCGCTCAACGCCGAGCGTGGCGGGGTGGCCGTGCTCAGCCAGGTCGACGGGGCGCGCTGGTTGTCGCTGGAGGGCCCGGCCAGCGTGAGCAGTGCGGCCGACGCTGTCCGCGACGCCGAGTTGCGTTACGCCCAGCGCTATCGAACGCCGCGGGTCAACCCGCAACGGGTGGTGATCGAAGTCCAGGTCGAGCGGGTGCTCGGCTCCGCGGATCTGCTGGACCGAGGATAAAGCTGACGTCGATTACACCGGCACCACGATCAGCTCGTGCGGCTGGTTGTTGAGCGGTTCGCTGCCCTGCTCCGTCACCACGACGATGTCCTCGATTCGCGCGCCCCACCGGCCGGGGAAGTAGATGCCGGGTTCGACCGAAAACGCCATGCCCGCAGCCAGCGCCAGGTCATTGCCGGCGACGATGTAGGGCTCTTCGTGCACCGACAGCCCGATGCCGTGCCCGGTTCGGTGCACGAAATACTCCCCCAGCCCGGCTCCGGCCAGCACGTCGCGGGCGGCGGCGTCGACCTGCTCGGCGGTGACCCCCGGTCGTACCACCGCGACGGCCGCACGCTGAGCGGCTTGAAGCACTGAATAGTGTTGTACCACTTGCGCACTGGGTTGCCCGAGGCTGTAAGTCCGCGTCGAGTCGGAATGATATCCGGGTTCCCACGCACCGCCGATGTCGACGACGACGACATCACCTGCCCGCAATTCGCGATCGGAGCACTCATGATGCGGGTCGGCACCGTGCGGCCCGGACCCCACGATGACGAACGCGACCTCGCAATGTCCTTCGTCGACAATGGCCTTGGAAATATCGGCAGCGACGTCAGCCTCGGTGCGGCCTGGCACCAGGAACTGTGACACCCGGGCGTGTACTCGGTCGATAGCTGCCCCGGCATTACGCAGCGCGTCAATCTCGCTGGCGTCCTTGATCATCCGCAGCCCACGCAGCACCCCGGTGGCCAGCACCGGCGGTACGCCGAGCACCTTCGCGAGCGGCAACAGGTGCAGTGCCGGCATCGACTCGGTGACCGCCCAGGCGCCAGGCGCCCTTCCCAGCGTATCGGCGACCAACCGGTAGGGGTCGTCGCCATCGACCCAATCTCGAACCGACAAGCCGAGATCCGCCACCGCGGAGTCGTCAAGGGCGGCCAACTCCAGCCGTGGCACGACCATCGTCGGTGCACCGCAACCGGGCAGCACCAGCGCGGTGAGCCGTTCGAAGGTCTGCGCGCGGGACCCGATCAGATACCGCAGATCGTAGCCCGGGGTGATCACCAAACCGGCCAGGCCGGCAGACGCACTAGCGGCGGCCGCGGCGGCCAGCCGGCGGGCATAGACCGTGCTGTCGAACCGGCGGGCAACCATGGCCCTCAGGCTAACCTGGCAGTCGTGCCCGCCCCTGTGCTGCTGCTCGACGGCGCCAGCATGTGGTTCCGCTCCTTCTTCGGGGTGCCGTCGTCGATCACCGCCCCGGACGGCCGGCCGGTGAACGCGGTGCGCGGCTTCCTGGACACCGTCGCCGCCCTGATCACCCGGCATCGGCCCGCCCGAATGGTGGTGTGCCTGGACGTGGACTGGCGGCCGCAGTGGCGGGTGGACCTTGTGCCGTCGTACAAGGCACACCGGGTCACCCAACCCGAGCCGGACGGCCGGCCCGACATCGAGGAGGTGCCCGACGAGCTGGCCCCGCAGGCCGACATGATCATCGACATCCTCGCCGCGTTCGGCATCGCAACCGGTGGCGCACCCGGATTCGAGGCCGACGACGTGCTGGCCACCCTGGCCGCCGCCGAGCGCCGTGATCCTGTGGTCGTGGTCAGCGGCGACCGCGACCTGCTGCAGGTGGTCACCGACCGGCCGGTCGAAGTCCGGGTGCTCTATCTGGGACGTGGGCTGGCCGCGGCGAGGATGTTCGGTCCTGCCGAGGTGGCCGAGCGGTACGGGCTGCCCGTCGACCGGGCCGGGGCCGCCTACGCCGAGTTGGCGCTGCTGCGCGGGGATCCGTCCGACGGGCTGCCCGGCGTTCGCGGCATCGGTGAGAAGACGGCGGCGGCGTTGCTGGCACGGTACGGCTCGCTGACGGCGATCGTGGCCGCCGGCGCAGACCCGAGTTCGGCCCTGCCGAAGGCGGCCCGGGGGAAACTGCGGGCGGCAGCCGACTACCTCGAAGCCGCGGGACCGGTGGTGCGGGTGGTCACCGACGCACCGGTCAGGTTGTCCACGCCGTCCGATGCGCTGCCGCGGGTGGCCGCCGCGCCGGCCCGCGCCGCCGACCTGGGAGCCCAGCTCGGAGTGGGGTCATCGATCGCGCGGCTGAGCAAGGCGCTTGCGGGTCTGCCGGCCTGACCGGCGGGGGATCATTTGGGCCGGCCGACCTCATAGGTGCCGGTGTTGTCCTGGAAGGTCACGGTCACCTGACGCTTGGTGCCGTCGATGCTGACCTCACAGGTGAATGTATCGCCCTTTTTGACGACGGGGCTTTGACCGTCGTTGCAGGTGACGTCTTTGACGTTCTTCGCCCCGTAACCGTTGGTCTGGTCGGCGAGGATCTGCTGCACACCGGCTTGCGCCTTGTCGATGTCCAGCTTGGTGGTCACGAAGAACCCGGGTTTCCAGAAGCCGAGCACCAGCACCACCAGGGCAACGAACCCAAGAAACACCGCGGTCACCGCGCCGATCACCGCGGTCGAGCGCTTGGTGGCCTGCTCGGCTTGCCCGTACTGGCCGGGCTGTTGCGGGTACTGACCGTACTGACCGTACTGGCCGTACTGTCCTGGCTGACCGTACTGGCCGGGCTGCGGCGGGTACATCCCGTACTGCCCGGGCTGCGCGTATGGGGTCGGCTGCTGACCGTAGGGCTCCGGAGACGGGTAGCCGGGCGCGGCCGGCGGATACTGCGGCGCCGGGGGGTATGCCTGGCTACCCGCAGCCGGCTGCTCGTACGGCGGATACTGCGACGGGGTGTAGGCCGGCGGCTGCCACTGCTGTTCCGGAGCCTGCCCGGGGCTCTGTTGCTCCTCCCCCGGATCGGCCGGCGCAGGCTGCCAGGGCTGCATGGGGTCGTACCCCTGCGGTCCACTCATCGCTGTTGCTCAGTCCTCTCCAGTGCCGAACGCTCGCCGGGTATACACCGTAGCGTGGGTCAAGCCTACCCGGTATCAACAGCGACGACGCCACGCAGAATCGTGCCGATCGCTGCTTTCGCGGTGACCCGCAATGCGGGCTCGGGACATGCGTTGCGCACCTGGTCCAACAGATCGAGCAACTGCCGGCACCAGCGCACGAAATCCCCGGCGGACAGCGGTGACCTGGGGGCACCTCCCGCTTGCGGGGGACTGCCCGCCGCGTCGAAGGCGGCCAGCGCGGCGGCCAGATCACCGTTGTCGGCCCAGCGGTACGCGGCGTTGACGAATCCATCGTCGGGTTCGCGGCCGGGGGCGATCCGGTGCCGCTGCTCGTCGGCCCGCAGCGCCGCCGACAGCCTGCGGGTCCGGTGCAGGGCGCGGCGCACCGGCACGGTGGGCGGTTCCCCGCCCGCCGACGCGGCTGCGCCGCCCGATCCGTCAGCGCCGCGCGACTCGTAGAGCACAGCAGAGACCACCGCGGCCAACTCGGCCGCGGTCAACCCGTCCCACACCCCGGTGCGCAGACACTCGGCGACCAAAAGGTCGCTCTCGCTGTAGATCCGGGCCAGCAGCCGACCGTCGTCGGTCACTTGCAGGTCACTTCTGCTATCAGCCGAGCCTGCCTGGATGAACCCGCGTTCGGTGAGCAGGTCGACGATCCGGTCGAAGGTGCGGGCCAACGAGTTGGTTGCGGCCGCCACCTTCTGGCGAAGCTGCGCGTTGTCACGTTCGATGCGCAGGTAGCGTTCGGCTGTGGCGATCGTGGCGTCGCGGTCCGGAGCATGGTGGGCGGGATGACGACGCAGCTGCTCGCGCAACGATGCCAGCTCCGAGTCAGCGTCCGCGCCGTATTCGGTCCACACGCCGCGCCCCCTGCGCGCAGCCGGGATCATCAGGTCGCCCACGTCGGCCAGGCTGCTCACGGCCGCACGCAGCGCCGAGGCAACGTCCCGGCGGACCCGCGGCTGGCGGTGTTCCACCCGCTTGGGCAGGGTCATCGACCCCACCGGCGCCCAGCCCCCGGCGCCCGGGGTGTCGGCGGACGAGATCCGGCCGGCCCAGCGGTTTTCGGTCAGCACCAGCGGCCGCGGCTCGGTACTGTCCCGGTCGGATTCCAGCACCACCGCCAAACCACCGCGACGACGGTGGCCCAAGGTGATGATGTCGCCCCGGCGCAGCGCCGCCAAGGCGTCATTGGCTGCGCGGCGGCGCTGCAGCCGCGACGACCGGGCCTGTGCGCGCTCCCGCTCGGAAATCTGCGCCCGCAGCCGTGCATAGTCGAGGATCGGCGCATCCGGGCCGCCGAGTTCGGCGGCGGCCCGGTCGAGCATCCGCTCGCCGCGTTCGGCGGCACGGACCAGCCCGACGACAGACCGGTCGGCCTGGTATTGGGCGAATGACTGTTCCAGCAGCCGGTGTGCCTGCTCGGGTCCCATCCGGCGCACCAGGTTGATCGTCATGTTGTAGGCCGGTGTGAACGAGCTGCGCAGTGGGAAGGTGCGCGTGGATGCCAGCCCGGCGACGTCACGCGGGTCGAGATCGGGATGCCAGAGCACCACCGCGTGACCCTCGACGTCGATGCCGCGCCGGCCGGCGCGGCCGGTCAGCTGGGTGTACTCACCGGGTGTCAACGGGGCGTGCTGTTCTCCGTTGAACTTCACCAGCCGCTCCAACACCACCGTGCGGGCCGGCATGTTGATGCCCAGCGCCAGGGTCTCGGTGGCGAACACGGCCTTGACCAGGCCGGCGGTGAACAATTCCTCGACGGTGTGCCGAAACACCGGCAGCAGCCCGGCGTGATGGGCGGCGAGACCGCGCAGCAGCCCTTCGCGCCACTCGTAGTAGCCGAGCACGGTCAGGTCGGCGTCGGCCAGGTCGCCGCAGCGATGATCGATGATCTCCGCGATCTGCGCCCGTTCCTCCTCGGTGGTCAACCGCAGCGGCGACCGGAGGCACTGCTTGACGGCGGCATCGCAGCCGGCCCGGGAGAACACGAACGTGATCACCGGCAGCAGACCGGCGGAGTCGAGAATCTCGATCACGTCCGGGCGCATGGGTGGCCGGTACGTGCCGGGCCGGGCGGATCGCTCCGGACCCCGCCGCCGGGGCTGCCGATCGGCCAGGCGGTCCGCCTCACGCCGATGGGCGATGTGGCGCAGCAGCGCCGGGTCGACAACCGGCTGCTTGGTCGCATGAACCTCCCCGACGTCCGGGGATTCTGGGTGGGCCCGGTAGTCGAACAAGTCGAACAGCCGTCTGCCCACCAGCATGTGCTGCCACAGCGGCACCGGCCGGGTTTCGTCGACGACGACCGTGGTGTCGCCGCGCACGGTCTGGATCCAGCCGCCGAATTCCTCGGCATTGCTGACCGTCGCCGACAGGCTGACCAGCCGAACTTCGTCGGCCAGATGCAGGATGACCTCCTCCCACACCGCGCCGCGCATCCGGTCGGCGAGGAAGTGCACCTCGTCCATCACCACATACGAAAGTCCTTGCAGTGCAGTCGAGTCAGCGTAGAGCATATTGCGCAGCACCTCGGTGGTCATCACCACCACGGGCGCGTTGGCGTTGACCGACAGGTCGCCGGTGAGCAGGCCGATTCGGTCTTTGCCGTAGCGCGCGGTCAGGTCGGTGTGCTTCTGGTTGCTCAGTGCTTTCAGCGGTGTGGTGTAGAAACATTTGCCGCCGGCAGCCAGCGCAAGGTGCACCGCGAACTCGCCGACGACGGTCTTGCCGGCGCCGGTCGGCGCGCAGACCAGAACACCGTGACCGTCTTCCAGCGCCGCACAGGCCCGTCGCTGAAAATCGTCGAGGGTGAACGGCAGTTCGGCGGCAAACCGGGCTAAACCGGAGAATTCGGTCGACTCGGTCATGTCGGCGGTTCGCGGCGAAGCCGATCAACTGATGTCTTCATGTACCGCTGACGGCGGCTCGATCACCGGTGCTTGGTCATGTGCTTGGTCGTCGGAAATTTCGGCGTCGGCTTCGCGCTTTGCTTTGCGCCTATCGTGCAGCCGGGCGATCTGGATGGCGAACTCCAGCAGCAGGGTCAGCGCGGACCCGAGCACCAGCATCGAAAACGGGTCCGAGCCAGGCGTGAATACCGCCGCGAACACGAACATCATGAAGATCAGTCCACGCCGCCAGGACTTGAGCCGGTCATAGGTCAGCACACCGACCAGGTTGAGCATGACGATCAGCAGCGGGAACTCGAAGCTGACCCCGAACACCACCAGCAGGTTGACCAGGAATCCGAAATAGCGGTCGCCGGAGAGGGCGGTCACCTGCACGTCGCTGCCGACCGTCAGCAGAAACCCCAGCGCTTTCGCCAGCACCAGATACGCCAGGACGGCGCCGGCAACGAACAGCCCCGCCGCCGACACCACGAACACCGCCGCGAACCGGCGTTCCCTGCGGTACAGGCCAGGTGTGATGAACGCCCACAGCTGGTAGAACCACACCGGGCAGGCCAGCACGATCCCGATGGCCGTCCCGACTTTGAGCCGCAACATGAACTGATCGAACGGCGCGGTCGCCAGCAGCCGGCACTGCCCGTCGGCGCTGATATCCGCGCGCGCCGAGGCCGGCAGCGCACAGTACGGGTGCCGCAGCCACTCGCCCAGGCTTCCCAGCCCGAAAAACGAATGGGTGTACCAGATGAACCCGACGATCGTGGTGAGCATGATCGCGGCCAGTGCGATCAACAGCCGGGCCCGCAGCTCACGCAGGTGATCGACCAGCGACATGGTCCCGTCGGGGTTGATGCGGCTACGGCGAAGCCGCGGGTCGAGTCGCCTGAGCAGTTCGGGGGTGCGCACGGATACGTTCAGTCGAAGGGCACTTCCGCGCCGTAGCGGCGATGCCGGGCCTAGGCCGGTCGTCCGTCGGCGCCGGGCGGGTCAAGGCGCTCGGACTGCACCGGAGTGGCGGGGGCTTCCCGTTTAATATCGTTCTGCAGTTCGTGAACCTCGGATTTGAATATCCGCAACGACTTACCCAACGAACGCGCCGCGTCGGGAAGCCGCTTGGCGCCGAACAGCACAATCACCACGGCCAACAGGATCGCCCAGTGCCACGGACTAAGACTGCCCACTTTGGTTACCTCCAGACGTCGCCTCGATGCTACCGCAGCTCACCGCGCGATCGCCTCAGCCGCACCGCCCCGCCTCGTAGGCCGCCTCGTGGGCCGCCACCGCGGCCGTCGCGGCATCACGCACCCGAGCCGCCAGCGCCGCCGGCGCCAGCACGGTCACCTCCGGCCCGAAGCCCAGCATCAGCCGGGTCATCCACTCGTCGGAGACGTACGTCATCGCTGCCTCACAGTAACCCTCGGACAGTTCCCGCACGACCCGCATCGGGTAGTACTCGAACATCCATGACGCAGTCGGCGCGACCCGCAGCGTCGCCGCTGGCAGCGTCGGGTCGGCGGTGAACAGCGAGGTGTCCGTCGGCGCCTGCGCCGCCGGTTGCGGTGCTGCGGACGCCTCGTCGAGCACGGTGGCGGCCACGACGCGGTCGAACCGGAACAGCCGCACCGCCTCGGCCGCACGGCACCAGGCCTCCAGGTAACTGTGGTTACCGATCACCGCCACCCGGATCGGGTCGACCACTCGGTGCGACATCGTGTCGTGCGAAGCCGCGTAGTAGTCGATGGCCAGCGCCCGGTGCTCCCGTACGGCGTCGCGCACCGCGCCGGTGGCCTGGTTGTCGGTGGGCGCGGGTTCATCGGCCGCCGCCGGTGACGAACTCGCCGTGGCCCCGGCCGCGGACTCGATCTTGGCGATCGCGCTGCGCGCCGCCGCCGGATCGACCACACCGGCAATGTCGGCCAGCGCGCGCAGTGCCACCAGCAGCCCGGTGGCCTCCGGTGAGGTGAGGCGAAGCGGGTGGTCGATACCCGCCGAGAACGTCACCTCGATCGTGTCACCGACGAAGGCGAAGTCGATCAGATCATCCGGGTAGTAGCCGGGCTGACCGCAGACGAACAGCTGGTTGACGTCCTGTTCCAGCTGCTTCACCGTGACGCCCAGATCGGCTGCGGCCTTGGCGCGGGTGACCCCCGGGTTGGCCTGAAAGTAGGGCACCATGTTCAGCAGCCGCACCAAGCGGGTGGACACGGGGTTCATCTGCGCCGGCCCTTCTCATCGCTGCGCTGCACATCGGCGCCGGCGCGGGTCATTTCTCGCCCACGCAGGCTGCGCAGGCCTGGGCGCGCAACCGGGCCAGCACGTCGTCGCGCAGCGAGTCCGGTTCCAGCACAACGGCATCGGCACCGTGTCCGGCGACTTCGCGGGCCAGCCGGTCAGTCGACCCGGTGTCGAGCTCGATCACCTCACCGTCGCGGCCGGCCAATGGCCTGCGCCCAACCGACTTCCCGGCACGGCGCAGCGCGATAGCCCGGCCGTGCGCCACCCATACCCGGGCCGCCACGCCGGTGGGCGCCCCCGCCACCACATCGGCCACGATCTGGCGCAGGTTGACGCCGTCGGGCGGCGTGACCGCGCCGACCGGGCCGATCACGGTGACGGCGCCACCGATGCGGGACAACCGGAACACCCGGATGGCGTCGCGGTCACGGTCGTGACCGACCAGATACCAGCGGCCGTTGGCGGTGATCAATCCCCACGGTTCGACGGTGCGGGTGGCGGAGGGCTCGGCGCGCGACGGGCGATGCTCGAACTGCACCGCCTGGCCGCTGACGGTGGCCGACAGCAGGGCCCCGAGAACGTGCTCGGCGCCGCGCAGTCCGGGCGGCCCGGCGGGCGAGGCGATGGTGACCGTTGCGTCGGGGTCGACGTCCACGCCGGCGGCCCGCAGTTTGAGCAACGCACCCTGGGTGGCGCTGATCAGTTCCGGGGTCTCCCACAGCTGCGCGGCCACTGCCACCGCGGCGGCCTCGTCGGCGGTCAGCACGACGTCGGGCAGCGCATAGTCATCGCGGTTGATGCGGTAGCCCTCAACCAGATCGAACGCCGACACCTTGCCGGTCTCCAGCGGAATGCCCAGATCTCGCAGTTCATTCTTGTCCCGCTCGAACATCCGGGAGAACGCGTCGGCGGTGGGGCAGTCGGCGTAGCCGGCCACGCTGGACCGGATCTTCTCCGCGGTGAGGTAGCCGCGGGTGGACAGCAGCGCGATGACGAGGTTCAGCAGCCGTTCGACTTTGGCGGTGGCCACGATGACAGGGTATCGAACTGTTCGGCAAAACGTGCGTGAATATGCGTGTTTGTGAGTGAATGTATGTTTGACTGGCTGGTGTGAAGTTGGCGGCGTGGGCACGGTCGGTGGGTGTGCACCCGCAGACCGCGTATGCGTGGGTGCGTGAGGATCGGATGCCGGTGCCGTTTCGACGGCTGCCTTCGGGCACGATCCTGGTTGATGTCGCAGCGGCAGGTGAGGAGCGCGTGGTGCTCTATGCGCGGGTCTCGTCGCATGATCAGCGCTCGGATTTGGACCGTCAGGTGTCCCGGCTGACCGAGTGGGCCACCGATGCCGGGTGGGAGGTCGGCCAGGTGGTGGCTGAGGTCGGTTCCGGATTGAACGGCAAGCGTGCGAAACTGTCCCGGATCTTGACGGACCCTTCTGCCAGTGTGATCGTTGTGGAGCATTCTGATCGGTTGGCCCGCTTCGGGGTCGAGTACCTACATGCTGCGCTCGCCGCGCAGGGACGGCGCATAGTGGTCGTCGACGATGGGGAGACCGCCGATGATCTGGTGCGCGACATGATCGAGGTTCTCACCAGCATGTGCGCGCGCTTGTATGGGCGGCGCGGTGCGCGCAATCGCGCCATGCGCGCGGTGACCGCCACCAAGCAGGATCCTGGTGGGCAGCGGTAGATGATCGTGCAGATGCGTAACCGCGCCCTTGATTGGTGAGTTGGTGGAGGTTTCGTCGGGGTGGGTTTTGCAGGCGTATCAGTACGCGCTGGACCCGACGTCGGCCCAGGTGGTGGGGCAGGAGTCGCATGCTGGTGGCGCGCGGTTCGCGTTCAACACGATGCTGGCCGCGGTGAAATTCAATCTGGACCTGTGC
>NZ_JBYCKY010000864.1:0-7694 GCF_057473605.1 Mycobacterium sp. TH-M82
TCAGGGGCGGGGGCGCCGCATGCGGAGCCATAAATACGGTCGAGATGTAGCTGCTCGCAGAGTATCTCGCAGTAGCGGTCGACCTGCTCGATGGTTCCCTCGACGAACTGGAATCGGCTTGCCGCGCAGGCCTCCTGGTCAAGCAGCTGGACGTCGGTCGCGGCCAGTTCCGCTGTGGCGCTTAGCGTTTCGGCGCTGGCGTGTACCTCGCGCCCGATCATCGAGATCGACACCTTGGGGTCAAAAGTGATCATCTCGATGCCGGGCCCGAGGTACTTCACGACATTCTTGACCGCCGCCTCGCCGCCCCACACCACGATCTTGTCGAAGAATTGCGGCCGGAACAGGACGCTCTCCACCGACGCGTCGCCGCCACGCCAGTACACGGCTGAAAATGATCGCAGAACTGGGTGTTTGGGGTCTACGGCGGCCATGGTTCGCAGGATCGCCGAGGCGGTGAACAGATCATTGGCCGGTAGCTTGAGCACACTGACGCCTTTGCTCAATGCGCTGCGGGTGATCGTTGACCCGGTGACGCCAGGGCTGTTACCGGCGAGAATGTGCACCAGACGCGGAGGGAAGGCGCGGATTCGGACGTGGCGTCCAGTGAAATCGGTGAACTCGCGCCAGCCGTCGCTGACCTCATGCCCGCCCAATGTTCGCTCCACCTCGAATTCGAGGGCCTCACGGCGAAAGTAGCCTTGCAGTTCGCGGTAGATGTTCTCGACAACGCGGCGCGGCAGCGGATTGACCGCGGCCGTCGCGTCCACGGCCGCCGCCATCCATGGGTTGGTGTCGAACGACAGCCGCTCGCCGGTAGCGACCAGGAAGTCGATGATCTCGCGCAGCGGCACGTCGTACATCGGTGGTAGCTTTTCACGGGGATGCACCAGCCCATCGAAATCGAGACGCGGGGTGAGGAATGTCGAACCGGGTGTCCCGTGCTCGACGACGCAGTCGTCGATGAATTGTCCCGCGACCACGTGCGGTACCCGCAATGCCGCGGCCTTGCTCACGGCGGTTTCGTCGGTCTTCACGCGGTGGCCTCCTACCTATGCCTCGATCACGCCACGGATGTAGCTCGACATGGTCCCGGCGCAACTGAGCTTGTCGTCGCCCCCGGGCAGGTCGGTGTAGCGGACCACCTCCGAGATTGATGGACTTGGCCGGCCGCATGGGCATGCACCGGTGTGGACCATTACCTCGTCGCCGGTGATGACCCCGCCCCAGCGGGCCTCGGTCGCGATGTCGAAGAACGCCAAGCGCCCACGCACGTCACTGGAACCGTCCGGCTCGAGGAGCTCCTCCCCGTTCTTGTCGAGGATCATCATGCTGACCCAGGGCGGACGGTGATAGCGCGACGCATCGCACCATAGGAACTGGGCGGAAAGCTCAACCATGCCATAGGCGCGGTGATAGCGCGACAGAGCGAGGCCGTAAAAGCGTTCGACTTGTTCACGGAAGTCTGCCGGCAAGACGGCGCCCTTGAGTCCGCCGCCGACGAAGATCGTCGACTCCGGGTGCAGCGCACCGTCTCTCATGCCGCGCCGCCGAGCCTGCTCCATCAAAAGGAAATGCGGCAGCCACAGGCCGACGATCATGACGGGTTCGTCTTGGTGCGCGGCGAGGGCGTCGACGATGTTTTCAATCGACTCGCGCATGTGTTGCTGACGCGCGGCGACCGCTTCTTCGAGTTCGCGAATTGCGCTGGGGCTCGCGGTGCCGTCGGCGACCTGGCATCGCAGTTTGGCCTGTCGCTTGGTGTCCGCTTCGGTCAGGGCGAGTTCGGACAACCAATAGGTGGCGCCCGGAGTGCCGAACTGCTCTGCGATTGCTTGCATCACGCCGACGAAGATGTGGGTGCCGTTGCGCGGCCCGAGCAGGAAAACGGGCCTGCGTTGCCCCGCGGGGATGTTCTGGGTCAGCCGCATGTTCGCAACGACGTTGTCCTTGGTCAGCTCGCGGTCCCACTCGTTGCGGTTGAGAAAGGATGTCTTACCGGACGTGCCGCTGGACAGCAGCACGTGATGGCCATGTTCGCTCAGCCGGGCCACCCAGGCGTCCGTGTCGGTGACGTCTCGGAGATCGATGGGACCGACTCTCGTCGTCGACAGTGTGTCCAGCCAGCGGTTCATCATGGCCCATTTATTTTGGGTGACAAACGAAGCCGGATAGCTCTTGTACGTCTGGTGGGCAAACAGCAGCGGGACCAGGTCCCGCAATGTCGAGATCTCGTGTATGCCGAGGTCACTCGCGCGGCGATCGAGTACCGAGATGTCGCCGCGGCGCCGGACGAAGAGTTCCCTGATGGCGTCGAACTGGAGGGCGTCGATGCCTGGTCCGCCGTGCGAGTACGGATCAGGCTCGCTGACCAGCCTTTTGAGCTGGTCGGCGGCCTTGCCGGAGAGCGTCGGAGCGAGCGTCATTGTTCGTCCTGTCCTGGCGAAATCCGGGAGCTGGGTTAGAAGCAGACCGAGCGTTCGGTGAGGCCGTAGCCGACCTCGCCGTCCCACTCGAACCGAGTCAGCCCTTCGATCACGAGGTGGTGGGCGTTGGGGTGAGTGCCCAGGGACCACTCGTTCGGTCCGGTGAAGCTGTACGGGATTGCTTGCAGGATTTCGGCTTTGATCACACTCGGTCCATCCGGCCCGACAAAGCACAGCTCGTGCGAATCGAACACCTGCGACGGGTCGTCGATGCGGGCCGTGGGGCGCGTCAACTCGACCGTGTGGAACCCGTCCTTGTCGCCTACCACGACATAGAGGAACGGGGGGCCGACCTTAGTGTGGACGTCCATCACCATGAACAGCCTGCCGCTGGGGAATTCGCCGTGCGTCCAGACGTGGTTGTTCATTTTCAGAATGTCGCGTGCTCCGACCGAATGATCGCGTAGGCCGGTCCCGTTGAACTCATAGCTTTCGGATCCCAGCGCAAGATGGGTCGCGTCGAACGAGACGCGTCCGCTGAATTTGCCGTGCTGCTCATAATGGGCCCGGGCCCAGAACTGGTCGCCCATGTCGCCGATGTCGAAGACGGGTCCGATGTTGTCGAACGTCAAGTCCGCGTCGACGAACACGTGCGAGTCGTCGGCGATCGGGCCCGCACGTAGCTGGTCACCCGTGACCAACAGCGCCGCTCCACGAAAGCGCTTGCTCCACCGTTCCCATGGCTTGACGACTTCGAACCGCAGCGCGTTGCTGCCCGGGCCCTTGTCATTGCTGTCCCAGGAAAAATCGCGGGCCACCAGGAAACGGTCGCCGGGAAGGTAGCAGGTGAACACCCCTTCCCAGACGTTGTAGTTGAACGGCATCCGGCTGAGGTGGAAGAAGAAACCGACACCGGTCGACGGGTCGAACGCCTGCGTCAGATAGTTCTCCGACCACAGCGGAATGTCGCGAACGGGCTGCGGCAGCTCATCGCTGTCCTTGAGGTACGACGGGTATTCGGCGGGCGTGGGAGGTGCGGACAAATCGGTCATTCGTGCTCCTAACGCGTGGCTGGTGGGACTTCGGTGCGACGACCGGATGAGTCGGACGACGCAAGTCGGTTGGTGAGTCGAATAGGGGAGTGACGCCACCCCACGATCGGCGCGTTGTAGCGCGGCAGGACGAGCGTTGATGTCTGGCGCAGTGCCACGCGGTCGGCGACAGTGCGCGCCACCAACTCCGGTGAGAGCACGGGCAGTTTGCCGAACTTGTCGGCCAGCGCGCTGACAGCCGGATCCTCTCGGAACCCCGAATTGATCTGCGTCCCAGGGATTTCGCCGAGCACGACCAGCAGCACCGCGACGTCGTCTCTCGACCGCCGTAGATCGCCCTGCAGGTCGAGGGTAAATTTGGTCAGGCCCGCCTTGGCCGCTACGTAGGCTGGCAGGTTGGGAATGCCGAGTTCCGCCACCATCGACGAAACGTTTACAACGGTGCCGCCGCCCCGCTCGAGCATGCCGGGCAACGCCTGTCGGCACAGCTCCATGGGCGCCAACAGGTTGACGTTGATCTGGGTCTGCAGGTCCGACCGGGACACCGAGTCGATCCGCCCGGCCGTGACAAGCGCGGCATTGTTGACCAGAACGTCGATGGGGCCGTTGGCCTTTTCGACCCGGGAGATGAAGCCGTCCAGCGCATCAAAGTCGGCAAGGTCCAGCGGAGACGCGGTCGAGCCGGTGGAGGCGGCCACGGCATTGAGTTGGTCACTGGGCCTGGCGGCCAGGGTTACCCGCGCCCCACGGCTCGAGAATTCATTCGCCATCGCGGCCCCGACACCCTTCGAGCCCCCTGTGACAAGCACCTGCTTGCCGCGCAAGTTCACTGGCTTCGACACCTGCACCCCGGCCTCTCAGTCTGACAACTGCGATAAGAATTCAACAATAACGCGAATTTGTCAATCGTCAATCGGGCTTGCGGGGCCGGTCACCTGCTGTGTGTTCGACGGGTCGACCACGGTGTCGAGCCGCGACAAGGCATCATCAAGTCCAGGCCGTTCATCCCAAATGCCTGAGTGTTCAGGGGGTTACGCCGTGTCATAGCTGCTGCGGCCGATCATTTCGATCCAGAGCTGAGCAATTTGCATAGGCAGAGGGTTCCTCGATGGGATACAGTGCCTAACCGATATGGAACTTGAGTTCCGTAGCTGGTGCGGTCCGGCGCCCGACCCTGATCGACACGTGCGTTGACAAAACATTCAGAGTCTCGGGATTCGGCGTGGCGGGCCGGGCAGGAGGAGGTGCTGGTGTTTCGGCTTTTCAAGAAGGTGTGGATCCCGCTACTTCTTGTCGTCGTGGTGGTGCTCGGCGGTTATGTCGTACTTCGGGTCCGCGCCAGCTTCGGTGCCAACGCGCATGCCGCAACCAGCGACGCCAACGCCGACGACACGAAACCCTTCAATCCGAAACACATCACTTACGAGATCACGGCAGCACCATCGGCCGGCAGCATCAGCGTCAACTACCTGGATGAGAACGGGCAACCCCACCTCGTCGAAAACGCCCCGCTGCCATGGTCATACACCATCGTGACCACCCTGCCGTCGATGTCGGCCAACATCGTTGCCCAAGGTGACAAGGCCATGCGCAACATCCGATGCCGGGTCATCGTCGACGGCCAAGTCCGCGACGACCGCACCATCAACGAATACGAACCCTTCATCTACTGCTTGGTGAAATCTGTATGAGTAACGCGCCCGCACCTCGCTCCCGCATCGCCCGCCTGATCCGCGCCCTGCCGGTGCCGATCATCCTGTTCTGGCTACTCGTCGCGCTCGCGACCACGCTGTTCACGCCCGAACTCGGCGAGGTGGCGGGGAAGCACTCGGTGCCCATGACTCCGCGGGACGCGCCGGCGTTCAAGGACATGATGAACATCGGCCACAAGTTCCAGGAGTTCGACACCGACTCCACGGCCATGGTCGTGTTGGAAGGCGACGACAAGCTCGGCGACAGCGCCCACGTCTTCTACAACAAGATCGTCGCCAAGCTCAAGGCCAGCAAGCACGTGCAGAACGTGCAGGACTTCTGGAGTGACCCACTGACCGCCGCCGGCTCCCAGAGTCCGGACGGCAAAGCCGCCTACGTGCAGGTCTTCCTCGACGGTGCGCAGGGGACCACCCCCGCCCACAAGTCGGTCGCCGAGGTCCGCAAGATCGTCAAAAGCGTCCCGCCGCCACCGGGCGTCAAGGCTTACGTCGCCGGCAACACCGTGCTCAACACCGACACGCTGATCGCCGCGCACAACAGCATGAACCTGATGACGTTGGTCACGATCGGCGTCATCTTCGTGATGCTGCTCTTCATTTACCGTTCGCTGAAGAACGCGATCCTCGCGTTGTTACTGGTCCGCTTCGAGCTGTATGCCGCAGAGGGCATCGTGGCGACCGCCGGAAATCTGAACATCATCGGCCTGACCCCGTACGCCGTCAGCATGGTCACGATGCTGACCATCGCCACGGGGACTGACTATTTCATTTTCCTGTTGGGCCGCTACCACGAAGCCCGATCCCGTGGCGAAGATCGAGAACAGGCGTACTACAGCGCTTACAACGGCGTCGTGCACGTCATCCTGGGGTCGGGTCTGACGATCGTGGGCGCCTGCCTGTGCCTGACCGCGACCAAGCTTCCCTACTTCCAAACCATGGGGATTCCGTGCGCCATCGCCTTGGTGGTGACGATGCTGGCAGGTCTGACGTTGGCCCCGGCTCTACTCGTAGTCGCATCCAGATTTGGCTTTTTCGATCCGAAACGCCAAGTGTCGGAACGGGGTTGGCGCAAGATCGGAACCGTCGTGACCAGGTGGCCGGTACCGATCATAGTCATCGCTGCCTTCATCGCGGTGATCGGTTTCGTCAGTCTGACGACCTATATCCCGAGTTACAACGACAAAAAGTTCACCCCGCCGGACATCGCGGCCAACGTCGCCCAGACCGCGGCCGAGCGACATTTCTCCCCGGCGCGGATGAATCCGGAATTGCTGATGGTCGAAGCCGACCATGATCTGCGCGATCCGGCAGACATGTTGATCATCGACCGAATTGCCAAGAGCGTCTTCCATGAGCGTGGCATCGGGCGGGTGCAAACCATCACCCGCCCCCTCGGGGCGCCGATCGAGCACAGTTCACTACCGTTCGTGATCGCCATGAATAGTTCCAGCACCCTGCAGACGGCGAAATTCATGAACGACAGCATGGCGTCGATGCTCGAGCAGGCCGACGAGCTGGGCAGAACGATCGCCGTCATGGAGCACATGTACGGCATCATGAAGGACCTCACGGCCACGACGCACAGTCTGGACGCCCGAACGCACGACCTGGTGGACACCACCAACAAGCTGCGGGACCGCATCGCGGATTTCGACGACTTCTTCAGACCCATTCGCAGCTATTTCTATTGGGAGAAGCACTGTTTCGACATCCCCGTCTGCTGGTCCACGCGATCCCTCTTTGACGCGCTCGACGGCATCGACGAGATATCCGACAAATTCACCGGGCTCACAACCGATTTCGACCACCTCGATCGGTTGATGCCCCAACTCCTCGTCGATTTCCCGAAGACCATCGATTCGATGAAGGCCATGCGGGACTTCATGCTGTCCACCCACAGCGCGACGGCAGGCATTCAGCGGCACATGCAAGAGGGCGCCGAAGGTTCAACGATGATGGGCAATTACTTCGATCAAGCCAAGAACGACGACAGTTTCTATCTTCCGCCGGAAGTGTTCCAAAACCCTGACTTCAAGCGCGGACTGAAAATGTTCGTCTCGCCGGACGGCAAGGCCGTCCGGTTCATCATCACCCACCAGGGCGACCCCGCCTCGGTGGAGGGAATCCGGCACGTGCAGGGCATCAAGCAGGCGGTCGCGGATGCGATCAAGGGAACTCCGCTGGAATCCGCGAAGGTGTCGCTGGCTGGCACAGCGTCGATGTACAGCGATATGCAGGACGGGGTCGTCATCGACCTGACGATCGCCGGGATCGCGACGCTGATCCTGATCTTTTCGATCATGCTGCTAATCACCCGTAGTTTGGTGGCATCGCTGGTGATCGTCGGTACGGTGCTGGCATCGCTGGGCACTGCGTGCGGTCTGTCCGTGCTGCTCTGGCAGGACATCCTAGACGGTATGGGCAGGCTGGGGCCTCGCTGCATGTGATCGTGGGTTGCCGACAGGAATCAGGTCCTGGCCGGTAGAGCCACAGATGTAGGAGGC
>NZ_JBYCKY010000865.1:0-1676 GCF_057473605.1 Mycobacterium sp. TH-M82
CTTTCAGCGAGGCGGCCTCGGCCACGAGCCGCATCGGCTGCCACGGCGGCGAGAGTCGTTCGAAAGCACCCGGCCTGGCGTACCAGGCGAAGACGTCGTCGCGCGGCGCATCGACCACGCTCGAGAATTCCAGAGCCATGCCTCGAAGGTAGCTAACGATCCGGCAGGGCGTGCTCGACGATCGGCAGCCGGGGCTGCGGCTGCCGCTCGCCGCGCTTGGCCGCCACATACACCTGCGCGGTCTGCTCGGCCACCGTCTGCCAGGAGAAGTCCGAGGTGAGCCGCTCGCGGGCGGCGCGGGCGCGCCGTTGCGCGGCCGCCGGATCGTCGAGCACCGCACGTACCGCGGACGCCAGCTTCGCCACGTCGCGCGGCGGGCACGATACGCCGGTCCGCCCGTTGATCACCGCCTCGCCCAGGCCGCCGACGTTCGACGTCACCAGCGGGGTGCCGGCCGCGGCGGCCTCCAGGGCGACGATCCCGAACGGTTCGTAGTGGCTGGGCAGCACCGCGGCGTCGGCGCGGTGCAGCACCGCCAGCAGCTCGTCGTGGCCGAGGTGCCCGACGAACCGGGTCGCCTTGAGCACCCGGTGCTTTCGCGCCTGCTCGACGAGCCGGTCCCGCCCGGTCCCGGTCCCGGCGAGGGTCAGGGTGGTGCCGGGGTGGGTGCGCCGGATCCGCGGCAGGGCGGCGATGAGGTCGTGCACGCCCTTCTCGTACTCCAGCCGGCCGAGGTAGAGCAGTTCGGCCGGCCCGGTGCGCGCCCGGCGGTCCGCGAACGGCCAGCACGTCACGTCGATGCCGTTGCGGATCACGGTGATGCCGGCCAGGCCGGGGCCGAACAGTTCGGTGATCTCCTCGCTCATCGACGCCGAACACGTGATCAGCGAGTCGGATTCGCGCACCAGCCACGACTCGATGGCGTGCACCTGCCGGCTGATCGTCCCGGACACCCAGCCGGAATGCCGACCGGCCTCGGTGGCGTGAATCGTGGAAACCATTGGCACGTCGTAGAACTGGGCAAGTGCGATCGCCGGATGGGCGACCAGCCAGTCGTGTGCGTGCACGACGTCGGGGCGCCACGGCCGGTCGCGGCCGTGGCGTTTGATGACCAGCCCGGCCCGGACCATCGCATGACCCATCGCCAGCGTCCAGGCCATCATGTCGGTGCCGAAGCCGAACTCGTGGGGGTCCTGGGCGGCCGCGATCACCCGGACGCCCTCGTCGATCTCGTCGGAGGTCGGGTGCGTGCTGGGGTCGGTGCCCGAGGGCCGCCGGCACAGCACCACGACGTCGTGACCGGCTTCGGCCAGCGCGGTGGACAGGTGGTGCACGTGCCGGCCGAGGCCGCCGACCACCACCGGCGGGTACTCCCATGACACCATCAGGATCTTCACGCCGCGACCTTTCGCCGCGAGCGTGCGTGAAATGCCGCGCGCGGCGGCGTGTCGCCGTGCAGACACGCGCGCTCGCGGGAAGAGGCGAAAGTCACCGGGGCAGCCTACGCGCGTCCAGGGCCCCGAACAGCCCGTCGGCGCGGTTCCAGCCCTCGGCGAGCCGCTCGGCGGTGTCGCGCCGGCCCGACGCCAGCGCGCCCGCGATCTCCCGGGCGGCGTGCGCGTGCAGGTGGGCGCGGTAGCGCGCGTAATCGGCCGCCGAGTCCTTGCTCACCATGA
>NZ_JBYCKY010000866.1:0-2305 GCF_057473605.1 Mycobacterium sp. TH-M82
TTTCGGTCTCGCATGCCGAGTCGATCCGCAAGTTCGCGATCCTGCCGGTCGACTTCACCGAAGCCACCGGTGAGCTGACACCGACGATGAAGCTCAAACGCAAGGTGGTCGCCGAGAAGTTCGCCGACCAGATCGAGGCGATCTACACCAAGAGCTACACCAAGAGCTACACCAAGAACTAAAACTCAGGCCGTCAGCAGTCCGGCCAGTCGGTCGGCCAGCACGTCCCAGCGCCAGTGCTGGATCACCCAGTCGCGCCCGACGGCGCCCATCGCCGCAGCCCGGTCCGGATCGGCCAGCAGCTCACCGACGGCGTCACCGATCCGGTCCACCGAGCGACCGTCGACCACCAGCCCGGTCCGATTGTCCAGCACGGTTTCCGGGGCCCCGCCCGACCGGCCGGCGATCACCGGCACACCGGCGGCCGAAGCCTCCAGGAACACGATGCCCAGCCCCTCCACGTCGAGTCCGGCACCGCGGGTGCGGCACGGCATCGCGAAGACGTCGGCCAGCGCGTAGTGGGCGGGCAGTTCGCAGGGCGGCACCCCACCGGCGAACGTGACGTGGCTGCTCACCCCGCACCGGTGTGCCAGTCGCCGCAGCGACTCCAGATACGGACCGCCGCCGACGATCACCAGCGCGGCACCGTCGACGCGCCGCCGGATCGACGGCAGTGCCCGGATCAGCATGTCCTGGCCCTTGCGCGGAACCAGCCGCGACACACACACCACCGTGGGCCGCCGGCCCAGCCGGTAGCGGGTCCGCAGCTCGTGACGACCGGCAGGGTCGGGCCGGAATCGGCCGGTGTCCACCCCGGGCGGCAGGTGTTCCAGCGCTGCGGCGGGACCGAATGCCGCTCCGAAGCGGCCCCGGGTGTAGCGACTGACGAAGGTCACCACATCGGTGGCATCGCCGATCCGACGCAGCACCGACCGGGCCACCGGCAGCATTGACCAGCCCACCTCGTGGCCGTGCGTGCTGGCCAGCACCCGGGTCGCACCGGCAGCCCGGGCGCGCCGCGCCAGCAGTGCCAGGGGAGCAGCCGCACCGAACCAGACGGTGTCGATGCCCTGTTCATCGATCAACCGGCGCATCCGGGCATCGACGGCCCGGTCGGGCAGCATCAGCGTTCCCGGGTGACGCACCACCTGATAGCCGGCGGCCCGGGCCGAGCCGTCGAAAGCGTCGGCACCTTTCCATTGCGGCGCGTACACCGTCACCCGGTGCGCACCGGCGCCGGCCAATCGGCGCACAAGTTCTTCCAGGTAGGACTGGATGCCGCCGGGGCGCGGTGGAAAGTCGTTGGTAACCAGCAGGACCCGGCTCACCCGGCGAGCCACCGCTGCCAGCCGGTGAGCACGTCGGGCAGGCCGGCACCGAGCACCCGGCGAACGGCTTCGCCCACGCCGGTATGTCCGGTACCACAGGCGACCACGTAGAGCTCACGTAACTTGGCGGCCCCGTAGCTGTCGGCGACGAAGCGGGCGAACCACCACGCCCGGTCGTAGGCCTGTGCGCGCCGGGATCCGGCCGTGTCCAGGTCGGCGTCCGACGGCAGCGTCACCGGCGGTGCCGGCCGCCCGGCCGGTGCTGAGTCCGGCCGGGCGACGAAGTCGGCCACTCCCTCGGTCAGCCAGCGGGGTGCGTCCAGCGCGGTGTCGGCGCGGGTGGCGTAGTGGAACAGCTCGTGGCAGAGCACGATTCGCAGCGCCGCGTCGCTCATCGCGGACGCGCCCGGCGCGAACACGATCCGCTGCCCGGCCGCCAGCCTCCGCCCGGGGTCGGCCCGGTCGGCAACCGCCACCGCGGCTATGTCAGACCACTGACCCTTGCTGCCCTCGTTGCCCACGCTGGCGCCGGCCTGCGCGGCGAACTGGGCCTGCGAGCCGGTCGCCACCACCAGGATGTGATGCGTCCAGTCGGTTCCCCAGAATGCTTCCACTGCGTCAACGGCGGCACCGATGTTCGCGGCGACCCGGGTGAGTAACACGGCGGCGCGCGAGCCGGAGAGGTTGATCAGCGCCACACTGCGGTGATCGCCGACGATCAGCGGCGCCACGGCTTGCCGGCCGGGGCGCATCGGCGCGTCGCGTGCCGGCAGGGCTAGCACAATCGCGGCGGCGGCCAGCTCGGCGACCAGCAACACCAGCAGACCGGCTGGGGCCCGGCGTTCAATAACGGCGGGCGTTGTGGATCGGGCCGGACGCGGTCATCGGCACCACCTGGACCGGCTGACCGTAGGTGGACGAATGGACCATCATGCCGTCGCCGACGTAGATGCCGGAGTGGGAGGCATCCCCGTAGA
>NZ_JBYCKY010000867.1:0-1318 GCF_057473605.1 Mycobacterium sp. TH-M82
CGCTGCGCCCGGCTCCGCCGCGCTTGCGATCACCACTAGGCTGGCGGCGTGTTTGAATCGTTGTCCGACCGGTTGACCGGCGCTCTGCAGGGGCTGCGCGGCAAGGGGCGGTTGACCGACGCCGATATCGACGCCACCACCCGGGAAATCCGGCTGGCACTGCTGGAAGCTGACGTCGCGCTGCCGGTGGCACGGGCCTTCATCGGGCGGGTCAAGGAGCGCGCCAAGGGCGCCGAGGTGTCCGGCGCGCTCAACCCGGCTCAGCAGGTCGTCAAGATCGTCAACGAGGAACTGATCGGCATCCTCGGCGGTCAGACCCGGCAACTGACGTTCGCCAAAACACCGCCGACCGTGGTGATGCTGGCCGGCCTGCAGGGTTCGGGTAAGACGACACTGGCCGGCAAGCTGGCCACCTGGCTGCGCGGGCAGGGGCACACACCGCTGCTGGTGGCGTGCGATCTGCAGCGGCCCGGCGCGGTCAACCAGCTGCAGATCGTCGGTGAACGGGCCGGGGTGGCCGTGTTCGCGCCACACCCCGGCACCTCCGCGGAGGCACCCGAGGCTCGGATCAGTCCAGGGGACCCGGTTGCAGTCGCCGCGGCGGGCCTCTCCGAAGCGCGCGCCAGCCACTTCGACGTCCTCATCGTCGACACCGCCGGCCGGCTGGGCATCGACGAGGAGATGATGGCGCAGGCAGCGGCCATCCGCGCGGCCATCGATCCCGACGAGGTGCTGTTCGTGCTGGACGCGATGGTAGGCCAGGACGCGGTGGCCACCGCCGACGCGTTCCGCGCCGGAGTCGGCGTCACCGGCGTGGTGCTGACCAAGCTGGACGGCGACGCCCGCGGCGGCGCCGCGCTGTCGGTGCGCGAAGTCACTGGCGTGCCAATCCTTTTCGCATCCACCGGGGAGAAGCTGGAGGACTTCGACGTCTTCCACCCGGACCGGATGGCCAGCCGCATCCTGGGCATGGGCGACGTGCTCAGCCTGATCGAACAGGCCGAGCAGGTCTTCGACGCCCAGCAGGCCGAGGCTGCGGCCGCCAAGATCGGTTCAGGTGAGCTGACCCTGGAGGATTTCCTCGAGCAGATGCTGACGATCCGCAAGATGGGCCCGATCGGCAACCTGCTGGGCATGCTGCCCGGCGCCGGTCAGATGAAAGACGCGCTGGCCGCCGTCGACGACAGCCACCTGGACCGGCTGCAGGCCATCATCCGCGGGATGACCCCGGCCGAGCGCGCCGACCCGAAGATCATCAACGCATCCCGGCGGCTGCGGATCGCCAACGGCTCCGGGGTGGCGGTGTCGGAGGTCAACC
>NZ_JBYCKY010000868.1:0-2536 GCF_057473605.1 Mycobacterium sp. TH-M82
AGAACACGATCAAGATCCAGGAGGGCTCCGGCCTGTCCCAGGAGGAGATCGACCGGATGATCAAGGACGCCGAGGCGCACGCCGAGGAGGACCGCAAGCGCCGTGAGGAGGCCGACGTTCGCAACCAGGCCGAGTCGCTGGTCTATCAGACCGAGAAGTTCGTCAAAGAACAGCGCGAGGCCGAAGGCGGCTCGAAGGTCCCCGAGGACACGCTGAACAAGGTCGACGCCGCGATCGCCGATGCCAAAAAGGCACTGGAAGGCACCGACATCGGCGCGATCAAGTCCGCGATGGAGAAGCTGGGTCAGGAGTCGCAGTCACTCGGCCAGGCGATCTACGAGGCCACCCAGGCCGAGCAGGCCGCCAGTGGTGGTTCCGGCAACGGATCCGGCGGTGCCGATGACGTCGTCGACGCCGAGGTGGTCGATGACGACCGGGAGGCCAAGTGACCCTGGAAAACCCGGACAACCCGCGCGAACAGGTGACCGTCACCGACAAACGACGCATCGACCCGAAGACCGGCGAGGTACGCCACACTGCAGAAGCCACAGAAGCTACAGAAGCCAGGGCGGCACCGGCCCCGGCCAACTCGGACGCGGCAACGATCGACCAGGTCGCCGAGCTGACCGCCGATCTGCAGCGGGTACAGGCGGACTTCGCCAACTACCGCAAGCGGGCACTGCGCGATCAGCAGGCTGCCGCGGATCGGGCCAGGGCCGCCGTGGTGATCGAATTGCTGTGCGTCCTTGACGATCTCGACCGCGCCCGAAGCCACGGTGATCTGGAGTCGGGTCCGCTCCGCTCGGTTGCCGACAAGCTCGCCGGCGCTCTGCAGAAGCTTGGCCTGGCGGCATTCGGCGCCGAGGGTGACGACTTCGATCCGGTGCTGCACGAGGCTGTCCAGCACGAAGGCGACGGCAGCCATCCGGTGATCGGCAGCGTGATGCGGCAGGGCTACAAGCTCGGCGAGCAGGTGCTGCGACACGCCATGGTCGGCGTGGTCGACACCGTCCCGGAGGACGCTGCGGCGGAAACGGGTGGTGCCGGCACGCCCGACGACGATGTCGAATCCGACGAGCGGGAAGCGGAATCGTCCTGAGCGCGCTGAGGAGGTGACGCGGCATGGTCCAACGCGAATGGGTCGAAAAGGACTTTTACAAAGTGCTCGGCGTCTCTTCTGACGCCAGCGAAGACGAGATCAAGCGGGTGGCCCGCAAGTTGCTGGCCGAGAATCACCCCGACCGTCACCCGAACGACCCGGTTGCCGACGAGAGATACAAGGCCGTGGGTGAGGCCAGGGATGTGCTGACCGACAAGGCCAAGCGCAGGGAGTACGACGAGACTCGCCGGCTGTTTGCCGGGGGTGGGCGACGCCGCTTCGATGGCGGAAACTTCGTCGGCTTCGACGTGGGCGGTGACGGCACCGAGTTCAACCTCAACGACCTGTTCGGCGCCGCCGGGCAGGCCGGTGGCGCCAACATCGGCGACCTGTTCGGCGGACTGTTCGGACGTGGCGGCGCACCACGGCCCAGCAGACCGCAGCGTGGCAACGACCTGGAGACCGAGGCCGAGCTCAGCTTCACCGAAGCCGCCAAGGGCGTGGCGATGCCGCTGCGGTTGACCAGCCCGGCGCCGTGCACCAACTGTCATGGCAGCGGCGCCCGACCGGGCACCAGCCCGAAGGTCTGCGCCAGCTGTAACGGTTCCGGCGTGATCAGCCGCAATCAGGGTGCGTTCGGTTTCTCCGAACCCTGCACCGACTGCCGGGGCAGCGGCTCGATCATCGAGCACCCCTGCACGGAGTGCAAGGGCACCGGGGTGGCGACCCGCACCCGCACCATCAACGTGCGGATTCCACCAGGTGTCGAGGACGGGCAGCGGATCCGGTTGGCCGGTCAGGGCGAAGCCGGACTACGTGGCGCACCCTCGGGTGATCTGTACGTGACCGTGCACGTGCGGCCGGACAAGCTGTTCGGCCGCGACGGCAACGACCTGACCGTGACGATTCCCGTCAGCTTCAGTGAACTTGCCCTGGGTACCACACTGTCGGTGCCGACTCTGGACGGCACAGTCGGGGTGCGGGTGCCCAAGGGAACCGCGGACGGCCGGATTCTGCGGGTGCGCGGCCGTGGCGTGCCCAAGCGTGGCGGAGGCCGTGGCGACCTGCTGGTCACCGTCAAGGTTGCGGTCCCGCCGAACCTGGAAGGTGTTGCTCAGGAGGCACTTCGGGCCTATGCCGACGCCGAGCGGTCCAGCGGCTTCGACCCCAGGGCCGGATGGGCAGGTAATCGATCGTGAGCCAGGATGACTCGCGAACCTTCCTGATCTCGGTGGCCGCCGAACTCTGCGGTATGCATGCGCAGACGCTGCGGACCTATGACCGGCTCGGTCTGGTCAGCCCGCGTCGCAGTTCCGGTGGCGGGCGCCGTTATTCGCAGCATGACGTCGATCTGCTGCGCGAGGTGCAACGGCTGTCCCACGACGAGGGTGTCAACCTGGCCGGCATCAAGCGCATCATCGAGTTGACCAACCAGGT
>NZ_JBYCKY010000869.1:0-3599 GCF_057473605.1 Mycobacterium sp. TH-M82
CGGCGAGGATCTGCACCTCGATGTGGCGCGGGTTGATCACCGCCTGTTCCAGATAGACCGTCGGGTCCCCGAACGCCGACTGGGCCTCCCGGCCGGCTGCCTCGATCGCCTCCGCGAGCGCGGAGATGTCACCGACCCGGCGCATCCCCCGGCCGCCACCGCCGGCGACCGCTTTGACGAACAGCGGGAACGTCATCTTGGTTGCAGCCGACAGCAATTCCTCGACCGCCGCCGACGGCGCCGAAGAGGACAGTACCGGCAGGCCGGCCTCGCGTGCGGTGGCGATGGCCCGCGACTTGTTGCCGGTCAGCTTCAGCACCGCCGCGCTGGGGCCGACGAAAGTGATACCCGCCGCCGCACACGCCTCGGCCAGCTCCGGGTTCTCCGACAAGAAGCCGTAGCCGGGGTACACCGCGTCGGCCCCGCACCGCCGCGCGGTGTCGACGATCTCGTCGACGGACAGGTAGGCGCGCACCGGGTGACCGGGCTCGCCGATCTGGTAGGACTCGTCCGCCTTGAGCCGGTGCACCGAATTGCGGTCTTCGTAGGGGTAGACCGCCACCGTGGCGATACCGAGCTCGCAGGCGGCGCGAAACGCGCGGATGGCGATTTCTCCGCGGTTGGCGACCAGCACTTTGGCGATCACATGCGCCCTTAACTGCCCGTCAAACCAGCGTCGACCAGTAGTCCTGAAACCGGATGGCGATCAACACGATCAGCACGGTAAACCACACCGCGGTCAGCGACCACCGCCACCGGTACAGCACTGCACTCACTGAGCCCACCGAGCCCACAGCACGCCGACGGCTGGACGCGAAGGCGGCCGACGCCACCACCACCAGCAGCGGGATGGTGACCGCCCAGACCGCCATGCAGTACGGGCACAGCGCCCCGATCCGGTACAGGCTGACGAAGATCAGCCAGTGCACGAACCCGACGCCGGCAACTGCGCCGATCGTCAGCCCCGTCCAATACCATTGTGGCAACGGTACTTTCGCTACTGACAACAGCCCGGTGACCAAAACCACGGTGAACGACACGATTCCGATCAGCGAATTGGGTACCCCGGCTAGCGACGCTGGTTCGGTGGCCATCACCGACCCGCACGACAGCACCGGGTTGAGGTTGCACGACGGCACATAGGCCGGATCGGCCAATAGCCGGACCTTCTCCACCGTCAGCGTCGCCGAGGCGATCAAGCCGACCGCCCCGCAGACCAATACCAGCCATGCGCTGGATGCAGCCACCCGCACACCGGCTACCGGGGCGGCGGGCGAGGAGGACACGGACGCAGCCGCTGCGACGGTCACGACGCCTTGGGCGGGACGGCGGTGTCCAGGCCCGGCACGTCACCGACGATCTCCCTGATTTTGTCGACCAAAGCCTGCGGCGTCGACGCGGTGTAGTCCTCGCCGTTGATGCGGACCGTCGGAGTCGCATTGATGTCGCGGGCCGTGGCCAATCCCTCCACCATCTTGAGGTATTTGCCGCTGTTGATGCACTTCGGGACGCTTCCGGCGGCACCGGCCTGCCGGGCGAGTTCGATCAACCGGCCGTTGTCGGGATAGTGCCCGCCCACCTCCGCCGGCTGCAGCTGCGGGGTGAACAACGCGGTGTGGAAACGCCGGAACGCGTCGATGCTCTCGTCGGCGACGCAGTAGGCCGCGGCGGCGGCACGCGCCGGGTAGTCGTCGTTCTGCGGCCGGTCCATGATGGCCACCATGGAGTAGTCGGCCGCGATGGCGCCGCTGTCGATGAGCCGCGAGACCGTGGGGCCGAAGTTCCGCTCGAATAAGCCGCAATGCGGGCAGAGGAAATCCTCGTAGAACGATACGGTGGCCTTGGGCTCTTTGCCGTCGTCCTTGGTGATCAGCTTGCTCGACGTCAGCTGCACCGCTCTGGCGTCGCCGCCGGAACTCTTCTTGTCGTTGGATATCACGATGTAGCCGATGAGGCCGACCGCGAAGAGCACCACAACCGCCACAAGCCCGATCTGCAGGCCGAGGTTGTGTTTGTGGTCACCGGCCGTCAGGCCGCGCCCGGTGGGGCGTTGACGTTTGCGGGCCAACTTTTCCATGAGGTTCGTTGATCCTTTTTCCGGTGGGGTCGGGGCGCCTCCAGCGTACCGACGGCAACTCAGCCGATTCAGTGACGGCTCAGGTGTGCGCGCAGCGCCGAGATCAACTCCGCGATCGCGGCGGCGCTACCGCCGCCGAGCGGGAATAAGTTGGCGAAGCCGTGCGTCAGCGACCCCATGGTCCGTAGGTCGACAACGGTCCCGGCGGCCTGCAGCGCGGCCGCGAACCGTTGGCCTTCGTCACGCAGCGGATCGAAGCCCGCGGTGGCGATCAGCGCCGGCGCCAACCCGGACAGGTCGTCGGCGGCCAACGGCGACACCCGCGGATCCATCGGGTCCAGATCGGAACCACCCAGATACTGGGCGGTGAACCAGTCCATGTCGCGTTTGGTCAGCACGAAGCCGTCGGCGAACAGGGTGCGTGACCGGGTTTGGGCGGTGCAATCGGTGACCGGGTAGATCAACCACTGCAACACCGGCGCGGGCTCGCCCTTGTCATCGGCGTCACGGGAATCGTCGCGGGCCAGCAGCGCCACCACCGCGGCCAGGTTGCCGCCGGAGCTGTCTCCGCCGACCGCGACCCGGCCCGGTATCCCACCCAGGTCCGCGGCGTGGTCGTATGCCCATCGAAACGCCGCGTAGGCGTCCTCGACCGCCGCCGGAGCGGGATGCTCGGGTGCCAGCCGGTAGTCGATCGACAGCACCGCGACGTCGCCGTCCCGGCAAGTCAGCCGGCACACCGCGTCGTGAGAATCCAGGTCGCCAATCACCCAGCCGCCGCCATGGTAGAAGACCAGCAGCGGCTTGGCCCCGCTACCCGCCGGGCGGTAGAGGCGGGCGGGAATGTCGGGAGCGGCGCCCACGGGCCCCGGTAGGCAAACGTCAGCCACGTCGACGTGAATCTCCGGACCGGGCAGCCCCGAACTCATCTCCCGCAGCAGAGCCCGGGAAGTGGCCACATCGTCTCCGACGACGAGGCCGTCGATGCCGACCGCGCGCTGTGCGGCCAGCATCAGCTGCAGCGTCGGGTCGAGGGTGTTGCCGTCGATGGTGACCGACCGGCCGCCGGCGAGCAGCCGTTTGACCCCGGCGGGAATATGCGGGGCCGCCTTCATGCCCACGCTGGTGGCGGCGCTCTGCAGGTAACCGGCCCACCGCGGCGCCCGCGGCGTCGAACGGTGTCCGACAGACTCTCCTGGCAGACTTCGTGTCATGGCTGCTCCCGATGATGTGCGTTCAGTCACGCTCAATGACGGTAATTCGATCCCCCGCCTCGGTTTCGGTGTTTACAAGATTCCGCCGGCGGACACCGAACAAGCGGTGGCGGCCGCGCTGCGGGCCGGCTACCGGCACATCGACACCGCGAAACTGTACCGCAACGAACGTGAGACCGGCCGCGCGATCGCGGGCTCCGGCCTGCCCCGCGACCAGGTGTACCTGGTCACCAAGCTGTGGAACGCCGACCACGGCTACGACTCGACACTGGCGGCGTTCGACGCCAGCGTCGACCGGCTCGGGGTCG